>NZ_JALCZB010000117.1:0-11839 GCF_022690745.1 Anaeromyxobacter sp. SG64
GCCGGAGCCGGCGCGGCGGAGCCGCACCGCTTCGCGCTCGTCGCGGGCGCGCCCGACGGCGGGCCCGGGACCGCGAAGCTGCGCTACGCCGAGCGCGACGCGCGCCGCATCCACGGGATCCTCACGCGCGTCGGCGGGGTCAGGCCGGAGGACGCGCGGCTCATCCTCTCCGGCAGCGCCGGCGAGCTCATGCGCGCGCTCGGAGAGCTTTCGGACCGCGCCGGCGCGGCGCGCGCGCGCGGCGAGCGCACCGTGCTGCTCGTCTACTACTCCGGGCACGCGAAGGACGGGGCGCTCCGGCTCGGGAGCGGCCGCGTGCCGTTCGGCGACCTCCGCGCCGCGCTCGAGGCCGCGCCCGCCGACGTCCGCGTGGGCCTCGTGGACTCCTGCCGCTCGGGGGCCATCGCCCGGGCGAAGGGCGTCCGCCCCGCGCCGGCCTTCGACGTCTCGGCGGCGGAGGAGGGGCCCCGCGGGCTCGTGCTCATCGCCTCGTCCGCCGGGGACGAGGACTCGCAGGAGTCGGACACCATCGGGGCGAGCTGGTTCACCCATCACCTGGCGTCGGGCCTCCTCGGCGCGGCGGACGCCTCCGGCGACGGGCGCGTCACGCTCGCCGAGGCCTACGCCTACGCGTACGCGCGCACCGTCGGCTCCACCGCCTCGAGCGCGGGGGGCGTCCAGCACCCGGTGTTTCTCTACGACCTCGGCGGCTCCGGCGATCTCGTCCTCACGGACCTCGCCCCGGTCGCAGGAGGGCTCCTCCTGCCCGCGGCCGCGGAGGGGCTCTACGTCGTGCTCGACGGCGCAGGCCGCGCCGTCGCCGAGGTGGCGAAGGGGGCAGGGGTGGAGCGGCGCGTCGCGCTCCCGGCGGGCCGGTACACCGTGAAGAAGCGGCTCGCCGACGACTCGGCGCTCCTCGTCGCGCCGGTGGCCGTGACCGGCGCCGCGCCGGCCGTCGTGGACGACGCGCGCATGGACCGGGTCCGGCTCGATCGCGACCCGCAGAAGGGCTTCTCGGGCACGCGCTGGGCCCTCCTGGCCGGGCTCGGCGCGCAGCGCTTCTTCGACCGCGCCGCGCGCGACGGGCTCTTCCCGCCCGCGGCGCTCGGCGGGCTCGAGCTCGCGGTCCGCGACGATCTCGGGCGCGGGCTCGCCTGGGGGATCGACGCCGCGCTGGGTGGCGGCGCCGGCACGCTGCGGATGCCGGGCGTCGAGCCCATCCCGGTGAAGTTCGCCGAGATCGCGGGGGGCGCCTCGCTCTGGAAGGACCTCGTCCTCGGACCGGTGGTGCTCTCGGCGGGCGCGCGGATCGGGCTCACGTTCCTCGGGCGCAGCTTCCCGGCGCGCGAGGAGCTGCCGAGCCAGACGTTCTTCACCGTGACGCCGGGGCTCGTGGGCGGCGCCGCCTGGCGCGTCTCTCCGCGCCTCGCCGCCGTGGCGCGCCTGCGGCTCTCGTACCTCTTCTACAACGTCGACGAGAACCGGAGCCTCGGGTTCGTCGAGGGGATGCTGGGGGTGGAGTATGCGCTCGGTGAATAGGCTGATCGTCCTCGCGCTCTGCCTGGGCCTCTGCGCCTGCGGCGACTACTCGACCGAGGACCTCCGGTTCCTGGCCGCCGTGCCGAGCCGCGCCGATCTGCGCGTGGAGGTCCCGCAGGACGCGGCGGCGAGCGCCGGAGCCTCGGCGCAGGTCGCGGCCTGCCCCACGCGCGCGGCCGACACGTGGCTGCGCGCCAAGCCGGAGTCGGACCGGCTGAACTCCGCGGTCGAGTTCCTGCTCGGGCTCGTGGACGTCGTCCGGCGCGAGCCGCCCTCCTGGAGGCAGGTGGACGCCCGGGGGTGGGGGCCGTTCCCCGACGGACGGCACCCGGGGCGCGAGCTCCGCGTGACGCTCCTGCGCCAGTACCCTGCGGGCCCGGAGGCGCCGCCCACGTTCGCGTACGCGTTCGACGCGCGCGTCTCCGGCGGCGGCGCCTGGACGACCGTGCTCGCCGGCTCGTTCGAGGGCGCGTCCGCCTCGCTCGGGAAGGGGACGCTCGGGCTCGACTTCGACGCGCTCTGGACGCTCGGGATGGCCGACGCCGGCACGCCGCGGGGGCGGATGGGCGTGGAGTACGACCGCTCCGCGGAGCCGGTGCGGATCGGGCTCCTCCTCGACCAGGACGGCTTCGGCCTCGCGCAGTTCGGCTACCGCTTCGAGGGCTACGCCGACCGGAGCGGCACGTTCACCTACGCGTTCCGGAACGCCCAGGGCGACCTGCTCGTCGCGACCGCCTCCTTCGACGCGGCGGCGGCGGGGCGCGCCGCGGTGGGCTTCCGCACCGTGGCCGGGGTCACGGGCGGCTTCCGCGAGTGCTGGGATCCCGCCGCGTGCCTCGTCTACGTGGACGATCCCGCGGCGTTCAGCTGCGGAGGCGCGTGGCCCTGCTCGCTCGGCGACGTGTCGGCGTGCCCGGCGGTGCCGTCGCCGCCGTTCTGAGGACGACTCACCCTGCGTGCGAGACGGTGAGGTAGACCATCGTCTGGTTCAGGAGCTGGTAGGCGATCTCGCCGAAGGTGATCGGGCCGACGATGTCTCCGGTGGTCCTGCCCTCGAGCGACGAGTTGACGAAGTTGACGACGCAGTTGCACGAGAGCGCGACGCGCTCGGCGATCCCGGTGGGGAGCGCCGAGACGAAGGCGTCCACGTAGTCCTCGATCGGTCGCGCGTGGCGGTATCGGACCCCCGCGAACACCGGAGCGTAGAAGCGGACCTCGCCGCGGGATGGGTCCACGGACTGGAAGCTCACGTTGATCGCCGCCCCGAGGTAGTCGGCGACGAGGGGCAGGCGCGTGTCGAGGCGCGTCTCCCGGACGTACTCGGCGAAGTTGCGCTCCCGGCCGTCGATCTCCGCGAGGGTCGCCGAGAAGCCGGTCGCCGGGAAGGTGATCGTGGGCCCGGTCCCCGCCTCGAAGATGTTGAGGATCGCGATCTCCGCGCGCGCGCCGGGCGGGAAGGCGACCTGCATCACGACGGCGTGGTGCTCCAGCGCCTCGGCCGTGGTGCCTTCGAACACCTTGGGCCTCGTCTTGCCGATCTCGGAGAGTGGACCCCGGAGATCCACCCGAACAGCGGGGCAGTGGCGAACTTCTCGTACCTGGGCGCGTTCAGCGCGAACGAGAGATGCACGCCGCTCGCGTACGGAGCGATGATCACGCCCATCGAGCCCGCGGGCAGGTCCGAGTACACGCGCGCGATCTCGCGCTCGTCGTAGCGGCGGATCGCGACGTACTCCGAGGGCGCGGGGAGCCGCTCGACGAAGATGCGGTGGCGATCGACCACGCCGCCTTCCTCGCTCATGAAGTACGGGATGGTCCCCCCGATCCACCTGCCCCTGGGCAGCCGGCTGAGGGGGGTCTCGTCCCCGGCGAGCAGCAGCGTCTCCCCTTCGCGGATCAGCGCCGCGACCTCGTCCACCTCGAGGAGATGCCCTTTCATCACGACGACCATATACCCGCAGTGGCGGGCTCCGCCGAACGCCAGGCGCCGGCACCGAGCGGGGTGAGCGCGTCAGGGCTGCCTTGACGGAGGGACGGGTGCGCCACGGCTGGGCGAGCGCGCCTCGCCGGCTCGCCGGACGCAGCTTTCGCCGAGACGCGGGACCTCGGAGGCATGGCAGCAGACATGAGCCTGCTCGCTCAGCAGCTCCGGCTCAGCGCGATGGAGGCGGAGGTGAGCCGCTTCCAGCGGTTCGCGAAGGACGCCCCCATCGGCATCCTCTTCATCAGCAGAGACGCCACCGTGCAGTTCGCGAACGACGAGTACCTGCGCATCGTCGGCCGAACGCGGGAAGAGTTCGAGGCCGAGCGGTTCCGGCTGGGGCCGGTGCGGCCGCCGGAGTGGCTGCACCCGGAGGTCGGCGCGCGACACGAGAGCGAGTGCGTGCGGGGCGACGGCACGCGGGTGCCGATCCTCGTCGGCCTCTCGATCCAGGAGGACGGCGTCGCTGCGTTCGTCATCGACCTCACCTCCGAGAAGTCGGCGGAGCGCGCGCGCCAGGAGAGCGAGGCGCGCTACCGCGCCATCGCCGAGCAGCTCGCGGAGGCCGATCGACGCAAGGACGAGTTCTTCGGGATCCTGTCGCACGAGCTCCGGAATCCGCTCGCGCCCATCCGGAACGCGCTCCACCTCCTCGCGCGCGCTCCGGACGACCCGGCGCGCGCCGCGCGGGCGCGCGAGGTCATCGATCGCCAGATCGGGCACCTCTCGCGGCTCGTCGACGACCTCCTCGACCTCACCCGGATCACGCGCGGGAGCATCCAGCTCGTCCGCGAGCGGCTCGATCTCGCGCGCGTCGTCCGCGACACCGTCGAGGATCACCGTGCCGGGTTCGACGCCATCGGCGTCGCGCTGATCCTGCAGCTGCCGCCGGCGCCGCTCCACGTGGAGGGCGACGAGACCCGGCTCGCGCAGGTGGTGGGAAACCTGCTCGCCAACTCGGCGAAGTTCACGCCGCGCGGCGGCGCGGTCACGGTGCGGCTCGAGGAAGGGCCGGCGCGCGCCGCGCTCCTCGAGGTCCGCGACACGGGGGAGGGGATCGAGCCGGACGTCCTCCCGCGCATCTTCGAGCCGTTCTCGCAGGCGGACCGCAGCCTCGCGCGCTCCCGCGGCGGCCTCGGCCTCGGCCTCAGCCTCGTGAAGCGCCTCGTCGAGCTGCACGGCGGCACGGTGAGCGCGACGAGCGCCGGCCGGGGCGCCGGGACGGAGGTCGCGGTGCGCCTGCCGCTCCTCGATCCGCCCCTCGCGGCGGCGGAGGCGGCGGCGCCACGTGCCCCGCCGCGCGTCGCGCACGTGCTCGTCGTCGAGGACAACGCGGACGCCGCGGAGACGTTGCGCGATGCGCTCGAGCTCGAGGGGATGGAGGTCACGCTCGCGTCCGACGGCGAGGCGGGGCTCGCGGCCGCCCGGAAAAGAGCGCCGGATCTCGTCATCTGCGACATCGGGCTGCCAGGGGACCTCGACGGCTACGGGGTCGCGCGCGCGATGCGGGCCGATCCCGGCCTGCGCAGGGTCCCGCTCGTCGCCCTGACGGGCTACGTGGGCCCCGAGGACCGGGCGCGGGCCCGGGAGGCCGGCTTCGACCTCCACCTGGGAAAGCCGACCCGGCTCGCCGACCTGCTCGGTGCGATCGGCCCGCTCCTGCCGGCGTGATCGCGCGCGAGGCGCCGCGCTCGCGCGGGCCCGGCGTCAGGCGTGGCTCACCGCCGGCGGCGCTCGCAGAAGCTCACGTGGAAGCGGCCGATCCGCTCCACCACCGCCTCGAGCTGCTCGACGGGCGGCAGGATGGTGGTGCGGAAGTGCCAGGTGCCGGCCTGCTGGCCGAAGCCGGCGCCGGGGACGACGCAGATGCCGGTCTCCTCGAGGAGCGCGAGGCACCACTCGGTGTCGGTCGCTCCCTCGGGCAGGGTGATCTGCGGGAACGCGTACATCGCGCCGGCCACCCGGTTGCACGAGATGCCGGGGATCGCGTCGAGGCCGCGCTCCACGATCGCGGCGCGGCGGCGGAGGCTCTCGAGGACCTCGCCCCGCTCTCGCGTCCAGGTCTCATGGGACGGCTCGCCGGGCAGCGGCGGCCGGACGAGCAGGTAGGTCACGATCTGCCCGACCGAGTTCGCGCACAGCGCGATCGACTGGAGCTTCGTGATCTCGTCCATCACCGCCGGGGGCACGTTGCGGCACTCGAGGTAGCCGCCCCGGTGCCCGCACTCGCCCAGGTAGCCCTTCGAGACGGAGTGGAAGCTGAAGAGCGAGACGTCGCGGAGGCCGAGCCGCTCGAGCACGCTCGCGAACGACACGAACCGGTCGCCGGGCAGGTAGACGTTGTCCTGGTAGACCTCGTCCGCGAGCACCGCGAGCCCGCGCTCGCGCGCGAAGCGGAGCACGTCCTCCACGTTCCTCGCGTCGAGCACGGCGCCGGTGGGGTTGCCGGGGTTGATGACGCAGATCGCCCGGGGCCGGATCCCGCGGGCGCGCGCCTGCTCGTACGAGCGCTCCAGGTCGGCGAGGGAGAGCCCCCACTGCGCCGCCTCGTCCAGCGTGTACGGCACCGCCGCGCCGCCGTAGAGCGTGATGGTCGCCGAGTAGAGCGGGTACTGCGGGGTCGGGATGAGGACGCCGTCGCGGGCGTCCGCGATGAGGAGCCGGAGCACCGACTGGACGCCCTTGCTCGCTCCGTCGGTGAGGAAGATCGCCTCGGGATCCGCCGGGATGCCGTCGCGGGCGTGGATGAAGTCGGCGATCGCGTCGCGCACGAAGCGGAGGCCCTTGCTCTCCGTGTAGGCCCCGAGGCCGTGCTCCGAGGCGCGGAGCACGTGCCGCGCGACCTCGACGGCGTCCGCCGGGAAGGTCCCGGCGGGCACGCGGTCGAGCAGCTCCGGGTACTCCACGAGCGCCAGCACCTGCCGGACCCATGAGATCGGCCGCTGGCCGAGGGCCTGGGGGTTCCCGATGTTGCAGTAGATGATCTCGCGCCCCTGGCGCTCGAGCTCCTGCGCGCGGGCGACGATCGGGCCTCGGACGGCGTACTGCGCCTCGCGCACCACCGGCGCGACGTCTTCGATTCGGACGACCATGACGGCGCAGGATACGACGCCCCGGCCGGAGCTGCGAGCCCGGGTCGCTCGCCGATGCCGGCGGGCCGGTGGAGGCCGCACGACGGCGCCTCTCGGGAGGTGGCTCGCGCTCCGCCCGGCGGTCGTCACGCGAGCGCGCGGAACGGCGCCAGTCCCTGCCATCCTCCCGCACCGCGCCGTCGCGATGCGTCATGAACGGCGGGCGATCAGCACAATTTGGTCCCGGAGCAGGATTCCCCAAAATTCCGCGACCTTCTGCCGCACACAGGGCCAGCATGCCAGGGCGGCACCAGGGACGATCCCGGAGACCATCCATGAACCTGTCTCGACGGCAGTTCCTCAAGCTGACCACGTCCGGAATCGGCGCTACCAGCCTGGGCGCCCTCGGCTTCGCGCCGGATCGCGTCCTCGCCGACGTCCGCAACTTCAAGCTCGCCTCCACGACGCAGACGCGGAACACCTGCCCGTACTGCTCCGTCGGGTGCGGCATCCTCATGTACGGGCTCGGAGACCGCTCGAAGAACGCGCGCCTCCGGCTGGTGCACATCGAGGGAGATCCGGACCACCCGGTGAACCGCGGCACGCTCTGCCCCAAGGGCGCGAGCCTGCTCGACTTCGTGAACAGCCCGCACCGGCTCAAGTTCCCGGAGTACCGCGCGCCCGGCTCGAGCGAGTGGCAGCGCGTCACCTGGGAGTGGGCGCTCGACCGGATCGCCCGGCTCATGAAGGACGATCGCGACAAGAACTTCATCGCGAAGAACGCCGCCGGCGTCCCGGTGAACCGCTGGACCAGCGTCGGGATGCTCGCCGCGAGCGCGTCCTCGAACGAGTCGGGATACCTCACTCACAAGGTGTTCCGCGCGATGGGGATGACCGCGCTCGACAACCAGGCACGTGTCTGACACGGCCCCACCGTGGCCGGTCTGGCCACCTCGTTCGGCCGTGGCGCGATGACGAACCACTGGGCGGACATCAAGAACGCCAACGTCATCATCGTGATGGGCGGGAACCCCGCCGAGGCGCACCCGTGCGGCTTCAAGTGGGTGACCGAGGCGAAGGCGCACAACAAGGCGCGGCTCATCGTGGTGGACCCGCGCTTCACGCGCACCGCCGCCGTCGCCGATCAGTTCGTGCAGATCCGCCCCGGGACGGACATCGCGTTCCTGGGCGGCGTCATGAACTACCTGCTCTCGAACGACGCCATCCAGCACGACTACGTCAAGGCGTACACGAACGCGTCGTTCATCGTCCGCGCCGACTTCACCTTCGACGACGGGCTCTTCTCCGGCTACGACGAGGCGGGCCGCAAGTACGACAAGGCGAGCTGGACCTACGAGCTCGGGCCGGACGGCTTCGCCAAGGTCGATCCGACGCTCCAGGATCCGCGCTGCGTCTACCAGCTCCTGAAGAAGCACTACTCCCGCTACACGCCCGAGATGGTCTCGTCGATCACCGGGGCGAAGCAGGAGGAGTTCCTCCAGGTCTGCAAGACCATCGCGTCCACCGCTCCCGCCGATCGGACCATGACGAGCCTCTACGCGCTCGGCTGGACCCAGCACTCGGTCGGCTCGCAGAACATCCGCTCGATGGCGATGATCCAGCTCCTGCTCGGCAACATGGGGATGGCGGGCGGCGGGGTGAACGCGCTGCGCGGCCACTCCAACATCCAGGGGCTCACCGATCTCGGCGTCCTCTCCGACCTGCTCCCGGGCTACCTCACGATCCCGAAGGAGACGGACAAGGACCTCGACGCCTACCTCGCGCCGCGCACCCTGAAGCCGCTGCGCCCGGGGCAGATGAGCTACTGGCAGAACTACCCCAAGTTCTTCGTCTCGCTGCAGAAGGCGTGGTGGGGCGAGGCCGCGACGAAGGAGAACCAGTTCGCCTACGAGTACCTGCCGAAGCTCGACAAGCTCTACGACCTCCTCGCGGTGTTCGACCTCATGCACCAGGGGAAGGTGAACGGGTACATCTGCCAGGGCTTCAACCCGCTCGCGTCGGCGCCGAACAAGGCGAAGGTGATCGACGGGCTCTCGAAGCTCAAGTTCCTCGTGGTGATCGACCCGCTCGTCACGGAGACCTCCACGTTCTGGAGGAACGCGGGCGAGTTCAACCCGGTCGAGCCCTCCAAGATCGAGACCGAGGTGTTCCGGCTGCCGTCCACCTGCTTCGCCGAGGAGGACGGCTCGCTCACGAACTCGAGCCGCTGGCTGCAGTGGCACTTCAAGGGGGCGGAGCCGCCCGGCGAGGCGAAGACGGACCTCGAGATCGTCGGCGAGCTCTTCGGCCGGATCCGCCGGCTCTACGCGAAGGAGGGCGGGACGTTCCCGGATCCGATCGTCAAGCTCACCTGGCCGTACGCCATCGCCTCCGCGCCGTCCGCCGAGGAGGTGGCGCGCGAGTACAACGGCTGGGCGCTCGCCGATCTCCCCGACCCGAAGGACAAGACGAAGATCCTGGTGAAGCGCGGCGACCAGCTCACCACGTTCGGCCAGCTCGCCGACGACGGCTCCACGGCGGCGGGCTGCTGGATCTACACCGGCAGCTACACCGACAAGAACAACATGGCCCGCCGCGAGACGGCCGATCCGAGCGGGCTCGGGCTCGCCCCGGCGTGGGCCTGGGCCTGGCCCCTGAACCGGCGCGTCCTCTACAACGCCGCCTCCTGCGATCCGACCGGCAAGCCCTGGGACCCGCGCCGCACGCTCGTGAAGTGGAACGGCGAGAAGTGGGTCGGGGCGGACGTGCCGGACTTCAAGGTGGACCAGCCGCCCGAGTCGGGGATGGCGCCGTTCATCATGAACCCCGAGGGCGTGGGGCGGCTGTTCGGCGCGGACAAGATGGCGGAGGGTCCGTTCCCCGAGCACTACGAGCCGTTCGAGAGCCCGCTCGCGCGGAACCCGATGCACGAGAAGCCGGTCGCGAGCACGAACCCGGCCGCGCGCATCTACGCCGAGGACAAGGCCGCGCTCGGGACGGCGGAGCACTTCCCGTACGCCGCCACGACCTACCGGCTCACCGAGCACTTCCACTTCTGGACGAAGCACGCGCGCATCCCCGCCGTGCTCCAGCCCGAGCAGTTCGTGGAGATCGGCGAGGCGCTCGCCAAGGAGAAGGGGATCCGCGACGGCGAGCGGATCAAGGTGCGCTCGAACCGCGGCGAGATCGTCGCGAAGGCGGTGGTCACCAAGCGCATCCGGCCGCTCACCGTGGCGGGCAAGACGGTCCACACGGTGGGGATCCCCATCCACTGGGGCTTCGAGGGGCTCACGAAGCCGGGCTACCTCGCGAACACGCTCACCCCGTTCGTCGGCGACGCGAACGTCCAGACCCCCGAGTTCAAGGCGTTCCTCGTGAACGTCGAGAAGCTCGGCGTGGCCTAGAGGAGGCGGCCATGGCGCTCGAATCGCTCGACATCCGCCGCCGCTCCGCGAGCCAGACCCGGGCCCCCGACGTACGGGAGCGCCTCGAGGTCGCGAAGCTCATCGACATCTCGCGCTGCATCGGCTGCAAGGCCTGCCAGGCCGCGTGCATGGAGTGGAACGACCTCCGCGACGACGTCGGCCAGCTGGGAGGGTCGTACGACAACCCCATCGACCTCACCGACCGCACATGGACGGTGATGCGCTTCTACGAGGAGGAGATCGCCGACAAGGGCCTGCAGTGGCTCATCGTGAAGGACGGCTGCCTCCACTGCGCGGACCCCGGCTGCCTCAAGGCGTGTCCGGCGCCCGGCGCGATCGTGCAGTACTCGAACGGCATCGTCGACTTCCAGCAGGACAACTGCATCGGCTGCGGCTACTGCCAGACCGGCTGCCCCTTCAACATCCCGCGCTACGGGGTCAGGGACGGCAAGGCCTACAAGTGCACGCTCTGCTCGGATCGCGTCGCGGTCGGGCTCGAGCCGGCCTGCATCAAGACCTGCCCGACCCAGGCGCTCAGCTTCGGGGCGAAGCAGGACATGATCGACATCGCGAACGCTCGGCTCGTGGACCTGAAGGAGCGCGGCTTCGACAAGGCGGCGGTCTACGACCCGCCGGGCGTGAGCGGCACGCACGTCGTCTACGTGATGCCCCACGGCGACCCGGCGCTGTACCGGATGCCGCGCGAGGCCAGCATCTCGCCCCTCGTCTCGCTCTGGCGCAGCGGGTTCGCTCGGACGCTCGGGGTGCTCACGATGGTCTCGGTCGTCGTGGCCGGGTTCTTCCACTGGATGAAGGTCGGGCCGGTCGATCCGGACGCTCGGCCGCCGCGCGAGGGGGAGTAGGCCATGGCGACCGAGATGCATCCGGGCACGCAGCACGAGTTCGCGACCACGCGGCCGCCCGACGCGGTGCAGCGCTACTCCACCGGCGAGCGGCTCACGCACTGGGCCGTGGCGCTCGCCTACGTCGTGCTGTTCCTCTCCGGCCTCGCCCTGTTCCACCCGTTCTTCTACTGGATCTCGCTCTGGTTCGGGACGCCGACGTTCATGCGGATCCTGCACCCGTTCATCGGGGTCGCGCTCGCGATCCTGTTCTTCGCCTACGCGGCGCGGCTCTGGCGCGAGAACCTGTTCTCCCCGGCCGACCGGCAGTGGCTCCGCCGGATGTTCGCGTACATGAACGGCCGCGAGGAGGCGCGCGTCGAGGGCAAGTACAACGCCGGGCAGAAGGCGATGTACTGGTCGATGGTCGCGATGGTGGTCGGCCTGCTCGTGACGGGGATCTTCATCTGGCGCCCGTACATCGCGCCGTCGATCCCGCTCCTCGGCCGCCGCATCGCGTCGGTGATCCACGCGATCTTCGCGTTCATCATGTTCGTCGGGATCGGCATCCACATCTACGCGGCCGTCTGGACGCGCGGGTCGATGCGGGCGATGACGCAGGGCTGGGTCACCCGCCGCTGGGCCCGCTACCACCACCCGGGCTGGTACGACAGGGTCGCGCGCGGCCGGGAGACCGTGCGTTGAGCCCCGCCGCGCTCCCGATCACGCCGGGCGACGCGCCGCCGCCGCTCCGGTTGCCGGAGCCTCCGCTCCTCTTCCGCGCCCGGGCCGAGCGGCTCGAGGCGCTCGCGAGCGGCCACGCCGCGGGCGACTGGCTCCGCTTCCTCGCGCGGCTCGCGCGCGGACAGGACCGGGCGGTGCGAGCGGTCCCCTCGGGCGTGATGCCTCGCCCCGGCGGCGACGGCCCGCCGCTCGCGCAGGCCGCCGCGCGGCGCGATCCCGCCTGGCGCGCGATGCTCG
>NZ_JALCZB010000118.1:0-11828 GCF_022690745.1 Anaeromyxobacter sp. SG64
CCGCACGCGACCCGGGCCGCGGCGCTCGCCGTGGCCCTCCGCCCGCTCGCTCCGTCCGCCCGTCCCGGTCCGCGCGGCGCGCCGGCGTTCCGCGCCCGGCCCTGCGGCGCGGACCTCGGGGCGCGGCGGGCCCGGGGAGGCGTGCCGACGAGGTAGCGGCCAGCCGTTTCCGCGGGTTAGACTCCGCCGCGATGGACGCGATCCGCGTCGGGGCCCTCCTCGACGACAAGAAGTTCGACCTCCGGCTCACCCTCGTCGCGGGCAAGCAAGGGCTCTCGCGCCGCATCAGCTCCGCCCGGATCCAGAAGCCCGGGCTCGTGCTGGCCGGCTTCACCGAGAACCTCCACCGCGAGCGGGTCCAGGTGTTCGGCAACACCGAGATGAGCTACCTGCAGACGCTGCCGCGCGAGCGCGCGGTGGACGTCCTGCGGAGCTTCTTCTCCGCCGACATCGCCTGCCTCGTCGTGACGAAGGGGCTCGAGGTGCCGCCCGAGATGGCGGCCGCGGCCGACGAGTCCGGGGTGCCGCTCCTGCGCACGACGCACCTCAGCTCGACCTTCATCGAGGGCGTCCAGAACTACCTCGAGGACATCCTCACCGCGCAGACCTCGATGCACGGGGTGCTGCTCGACGTCTTCGGCGTCGGCATCCTGCTCCTCGGCAAGTCGGGCATCGGCAAGAGCGAGATCGCGCTCGACCTCGTCATGCGCGGCCACCGCCTCGTCGCGGACGACATCGTCGACGTGAAGCGGCGTACGCCCGACTCCGTCTACGGCGCCGGCTCCGAGATCATCAAGCACCACATGGAGATCCGCGGGCTCGGGATCATCAACATCAAGGATCTCTTCGGCGTCGCGTCCATCCGCGAGCGGAAGAAGATCGAGATCGTCCTCGAGCTCGTGGAGTGGGATCCCAGCGTGGAGTACGACCGCCTGGGCGTCGAGGAGAAGAAGTTCCGCATCCTCGACGTGGAGATCCCGATGCTCATCGTCCCGGTCCGTCCGGGCCGCAACATGACCACCATCGTCGAGGTCGCGGCGCGCAACCACCTCCTGAAGCTCCAGGGCCACCACTCGGCCCGGGAGTTCCAGGAGCGGCTGAACCGCGCGATCGCGCTCGCCCCCGGCGGGCGAGTCGGGGAGCTGGACGTCGAATGATCGAGAACGCGAACCACGGCGCGGCGGAGGTCGTGATCCTCACCGGCGTGTCCGGCTCGGGGAAGTCCACCGCGCTCCGCGCGCTCGAGGACGCCGGCTTCTACTGCGTCGACAACCTGCCCATCCTGTTCCTCGAGAAGCTGCTCGAGCTCTCGGGCCACACCGCCGGCGAGGTGTCGCGCCTCGCGCTCGTCGTCGACGCGCGCGAGGGGCGCTTCCTCGCCGACGCCCCGCGCGTCATCCAGGAGATCCGCCAGCAGGGGGCGGACGTCGAGGTGCTGTTCCTCGACGCCTCCGACGAGTCCCTCGTGCGCCGCTACTCGGAGACGCGGCGGCGCCACCCGCTCGCCGGCGAGACCGGCACCGTCCCCGACGGCATCGCCGCCGAGCGCCGCGCCCTCGCCGCGCTGAAGGCGATCGCCGACGAGGTGATCGACACGACGACGCTGAACGTCCACGAGCTGAAGCGGCTCGTCACCCGGCGCTTCGGGTCCTCGGAGGGCGCCCGGCTCGGCGTCACGGTGGTTTCGTTCGGGTTCCGCTTCGGCCTGCCCACCCACGCCGACCTCGTGCTCGACGTGCGGTTCCTCCCGAACCCCTACTTCATCCCCGAGCTGAAGTCGCACCCGGGCACGGACCCGCGCGTGGCGAGCTTCGTGCTCGGCCAGGCCGACGCGAAGGCCTTCCTCGAGCGCACCGTCGACCTGCTCGGCTTCCTGCTCCCGCGCTACCGCGCCGAGGGGAAGAGCTACCTCACGATCGCGATCGGCTGCACCGGCGGAAAGCACCGCTCGGTGGCGCTCGCCGGCGCGCTCTCGGAGCGGCTGGAGGCGGGCGGCCAGCCGGTCCGGCTGTGGCACCGGGACGTGGAGAAGGAGTAGGGCGCCGGCACCGCTGGCCCCCGGGGGCGCGCGAGGCTATGGTACGCCCGCGCCGGGGGAGGAGCATCCTGATGGTCGGTCTCGTCGTCGCCACGCACGGCAATCTCGCGCAGGAGCTGCTCCGCACCGCGGAGGGCATCGTCGGTCGCCTCGAGCAGTCCGAGGCGGTGAGCATCGGCGCGGGCTCGTCCATGGAGGACTGCCGCGCCCGCCTGGGCGAGGCCGTGAAGCGCGTGGACGCAGGCGAGGGCGTGCTCGTCCTCACCGACATGTTCGGCGGCACCCCGGCGAACCTCGCGCTCACCTTCCTCGACGAGAAGCTCGAGGTGGTCACCGGCGTGAACCTCCCCATGGTGCTGAAGCTCGCCACTGCCCGGGCGGAGAGCCTCGGCCTCCACGCCACCGCCGAGCTCCTCACCGGCTACGGCCAGAAGAACATCACGCTCGCGTCCGAGCTCCTGCGCACCCGGGCACGCACGAGCCGTTCGTCGTGAATCGCGCAGCCCGCGCAGCCGTCTCTACCCCGTGATCTCCCTCGTCCGCGTCGACAACCGGCTCCTCCACGGCCAGGTGCTCGAGACCTGGCTCCCTCGCCTGGGGGTGAAGGAAGTGGTCGTGGCGGACGACGAGGCCGCGTCGAGCGTGCTCGCCCGCGCGGCGATGACCCTGTGCGTCCCGCCCGAGCTGCCGGTGCGGATCGAGCCGCTGCGGGCGATCGACTTCGGGGCGCTCGCGGAGTCCGACCGGCCCGTGCTCGTGCTCGTGCGCGACGTCGCCCAGCTCGCCGAGGCCCGCGCCGCCGGCCTCACGCCGGCGCGGGCGCGGCTCCTCAACGTGGGCAACGTGCACTTCGGCCCGGGGCGCAGGGCCGTCACGCCCTCGGTTTTCCTGTCGGAGGACGAGATCCGGACGCTGCGCGAGCTGGCCGCGGCGGGCTTCGAGGTGGAAGCCCGCTCGGTGCCCACCGAAGCCCCCGCGGGGATCGACGAGATCGAACGCCGGTACGCCGCGGCCCGTTAGGTTACACTGCTTGGGCTTGTCCTACCTCGTCCTAGGGGTCGTCGCGGGCCTCGCCGCGATCGAGCGCAAAGGCTTTCTGCAGGCCATGCTCTCGCGGCCCATCGCGCTCGCGCCGATGACCGGCTGGGCGCTCGGCGATCCGCACGGCGGTCTCCTCGTGGCCCCACCGCTCGAGCTGCTCTGGCTCGGCGCGGTGAACCTCGGCGCGGCGTTGCCGGTGCACGAGGCGCTCGGCACGGTGGCCATCACGGGCGGCGCGGTCCTCGCCGGGCGCGCGCTCGGCGTGGGCGTCTCGCCGGAGGTGGCGATCCTGGCCGTGCTCCTCTGCGCGCCGCTCGCCCACCTCGGGCGCGTCGCGGACCGCTTCGTCGAGCTCTGGAACGATCGGCTGGCGGTGCGCGCCGAGGCCGCCCTCGCGGGGGGCGATGCACGCGCCGCGGTGCGCTGGAACCTCCACGGGCTCGTGGCCCCGTTCGCCGTCGCCGCGCTCCTCGCGCCCGCCGGCGCCGCCCTCGCCGCGGTGGTGATCCCCGCGTTCCTGCGCGCGGTACCCGGCGCGACCGGACCGCTCAGGCTCGGCTTCTTCGCCTTCGCGGCGCTCGCCGCCGCCTCGGGCGCGAAGGCGCTCCGCGCGCGCGAGGCGCCGCGCTTCTTCTACGGCGCCCTCGGCGGCGCGCTCGCGGCGGGGCTGCTCATCGGGGGGGTCCTGTCGTGAGCCCGGCCCGCGTCCCCCCAAGGACGCTCGCCCGCGTGTTCTGGCGTTGCCTGTTCCTGCAGGCCGCCTGGAACCGGCGCGGCATGCAGAACCTCGGCTTCGCCTACGCGATCGAGCCGGCGCTCGCCGCCCTCTATCCGGAGCCCGGGCGGCGGCGCGAGGCGCTCGAGCGCCACCTCCAGTTCTTCAACTGCCATCCGTTCATGGCCGCCGCCATCGTGGGCGGCGCGATCCACCACGAGGAGCGGGTCGCCGCCGGCGAGGAGCCGCCCGGCGCCGCCATCCGCTACAAGACCACGCTGCAGGGGCCGCTCGCGGCGCTCGGCGACGGCTTCTTCTGGACGGCGCTCCGCCCGTTCTGCGGCGCGCTCGGCGCCGCCGGCGCGCTCGTCGTCGGCGTCCCCGCCATCGTGGCGGCCGTCCTCCTCTACAACGTCATCCACTTCTCCCTGCGCCTCGGGCTGTTCCGCGCCGCCTACCGCGGCGGAGACGCCGTCGTCCCGGTGATCGCGCGGCTCGGGCTGCCCCTCGCGGCCGACCGCCTGCGCGCCGCCGGCGTCGCCCTGTGCGGCGTCGCGGCGGCCATCGTCGTCCTCCGCGGCGCCGGCGCGGCGGGGGCCGCGGCCGGGATCGTCGCGGCGCTCGTGGCCGGGACCGGCTACGCCGCGCTCGTCCGCGGCGCGCGCCTCCTCCCCACCGCCTACGTCGCCGCCCTCGCGGGCATCGCAGTGGCGGTGGCGGGCCACCTCCACTGGAGCAGCTAGCCGCATGCCGAGGCACGAGCGCACCTTCGTCATCGTCAACTCGCTGGGGCTCCACGCCCGCGCCGCGGCGCAGCTCGTCCAGACGGCGAACCGCTTCCGCTCCGAGATCCACGTCGAGAAGGACGGGATGCAGGTGAACGGGAAGAGCATCATGGGCGTGCTCACGCTCGCGGCCGCGAAGGGCTCCTCCATCGTCGTGCTCGTGGAGGGAGAGGACGCCGACTCGGCGATGACCGCGCTCGCGAAGGTGATCGAGAACGGGTTCGGAGAGAAATGACGCCGGCCTCCGCCTCCATCCTCGTCGGCATCGCCGCGTCCCCCGGGATCGCGATCGGGCGCTGCTGGCCGGTGGACCGGCGGCGGGTGCGTGCGCCGAAGCGCCGGCTCGCCCCGGAGGAGGTGGAGAGCGAGCTCGCCCGGCTGCGCACCGCGCTCGAGATCTCGGATCTGCAGCTCGCGGAGGTGCGCGAGAAGGTGGAGCGGGCGCAGGGGGCGCAGGGCGGCGCCGAGCACACCGCCATCATCGACATGCACCGGATGATGCTGAAGGACGAGATGCTCGTCCTCGAGGCGCAGCGGCTCATCCGGGAGGACCGCATCAACGCGGAGTGGGCGGTGAAGCGGGCCGTCCGCAAGATCAAGAGCGCCTTCCACGAGCTGGCGGACGAGTACTTCAAGGAGCGCCGCGCCGACGTGGACTACGTCGGCGAGCGCGTCATCAAGAACCTCCTCGGCCAGGCGCCCGACGTGGAGGAGCCGCCGCCCGAGGGCGCGATCATCGTCGCGCACGACCTCTCGCCGGCCGACACCGCGCTCCTGCTCCACGAGCGCAAGGTCGCCGCGTTCGTGACCGACACCGGCGCGAAGACCTCGCACACCGCCATCGTCGCGCGCGCCCTCGAGGTGCCGGCGGTGGTGGGCGTGGGGCGCATCACCACGCTCGCCAGCCGCGGCGACTGGATCGCCGTCGACGGCAGCCGCGGCGTGGTGGTGATCAACCCGTCCCCCGGCGACCGCGTCGAGTACGAGGTCGCGCGGGAGCGGTTCCTCGAGGCGGAGCAGGTGCTGCTCCGCACGCGCGATCTCCCGGCCCGCACGCTCGACGACGTCACCGTGCGGCTCGCCGGCAACATCGAGTTCGTGGAGGAGGTCCCGAGCCTCGTGGCGCACGGCGGCGAGGCGGTGGGGCTCTACCGCACCGAGTTCCTGTTCCTCGGCCGCCACGACCTCCCCGGCGAGGGCGAGCAGTATCAGAGCTACCGCCGCGTCCTCGAGGCGCTCGCGCCGAAGCCGGTGACGATCCGCACCTTCGACCTCGGCGGCGACAAGCTGCCGGTGGGGATGCGCGTGCCGGCGGAGAACCCCGCGCTCGGCCTGCGGGCGATCCGCTACTGCCTGCGCCAGCCGGAGATGTTCCGCATCCAGCTGCGCGCCCTCCTGCGCGCGTCGGTGCACGGGAACCTCCGCATCATGTTCCCCATGATCTCGGGGGTCGCCGAGCTGCGCGCCGCGCGCCGGCTCCTCGGCGAGGTGCGCGAGGAGCTGCGCCGCGAGGGCGTGGCGGTGCGCGACGACGTGCCGGTGGGGATCATGATCGAGCTGCCCTCCGCGGCGCTCATCGCCGACCGGCTCGCCAACGAGTGCGACTTCTTCTCCATCGGCACGAACGACCTCATCCAGTACGCGCTCGGGATCGACCGCCAGAACAAGGACGTCGCCTACCTGTACAAGCCGCTCCACCTCGCGGTGCTGCGGATGCTGAAGCAGATCTGCGACGCGGCGCAGGCGGTGGGGATCCCGGTCTCGATGTGCGGCGAGATGGCAGGCGAGCCGACCAACGCGCTCGTGCTCATCGGCCTGGGCGTCTCCGAGCTGTCGATGAACGGCTCCGCCATCCCGCTCGTGAAGCGCGTGATCCGCGCCGCGCGCGCCGAGGACGGTCGCGCCCTCGTCGAGCGGCTCCTCTCGTTCACGACCGCCGACGACATCGAGCGCGAGGTGCGCACCGAGATGCTCCGCCGCTTCCCGGAGCTGCTCGAGGCCGAGCCGGCGCTCGGCCCCGTGTCAGGGTAGGGGAAGGACCCCTCGCCCGTCCGCCCGGCGGCACGATCGCGCGCTCCCAAAGCGCGTCCGCAGAGCCGCAAGACGCGCGCGGTGGAGGACCGTCCGTCATATTGACAGGGTCCGCCCCCGCCGCGTACCTTCGCCACCCCCACGCCCACCGGAGAACCCGTCCGATGCCGCACACCGACTACCTCTTCACCTCCGAGTCCGTCACCGAGGGCCATCCCGACAAGATGGCGGACCAGATCTCGGACGCGGTCCTCGACGCGGTGCTCGCGCAGGACAAGAAGGGGCGCGTCGCCTGCGAGACGCTCCTCAAGACCGGCTACGTGATGATCGCGGGCGAGATCACGACGAGCGCCCGCATCGAGTACCCGAAGCTCGCGCGCGAGGTCGTGAAGCGCATCGGCTACGTCTCCGGGGAGATGGGCTTCGACGGCAACACCTGCGGCGTGCTGGTCGCGGTGGACCAGCAGTCGCCCGACATCGGCCAGGGCGTCGACGTCGGCGGCGCGGGCGACCAGGGCATGATGTTCGGCTACGCCTGCGACGAGACGGCGGAGCTCATGCCGGCGCCCATCCAGTACGCGCACGCCGTGACGCGCCAGCTCGCCAAGTCGCGCCGCGCCGGGCTCGACTTCCTCCGCCCCGACGGCAAGAGCCAGGTGACGGTCGAGTACCGCAGCGGCAAGGTCGCGCGCATCGACACGGTGGTGGTCTCGACGCAGCACGCGGAGAGCGTCTCGAACCGCAAGCTCCACGCCGCCATCCGCGAGGAGGTCATCGCGAAGGCGCTGCCGAAGAAGCTCGTCGACAAGAAGACCAAGATCTTCATCAACCCCACCGGCCGCTTCGTGATCGGCGGGCCCATGGGCGACACGGGCGTCACCGGCCGCAAGATCATCGTGGACACCTACGGCGGCATGGGCCGCCACGGCGGCGGCGCCTTCAGCGGCAAGGATCCGTCGAAGGTGGATCGCTCCGCCGCGTACATGGGCCGCCACATCGCGAAGAACGTCGTCGCGGCCGGGCTCGCGCGCCGCTGCGAGGTGCAGGTCGCCTACGCCATCGGCGTCGCCGAGCCCGTCTCGGTGATGGTCGAGACGTTCGGCACCGCCCTCGTCCCGGAGGAGCGCATCGCCCAGGCCGTCCGCGAGGTGTTCGGCCTCACGCCCAAGCAGATCATCGAGGGCCTCGACCTCCTGCGGCCGATCTACGAGAAGACCGCCGCCTACGGCCACTTCGGCCGGACCGAGAAGGAGTTCAGCTGGGAGCGCACCGACAAGAAGGACGCGCTCCGCGACGCCGCCGGCGGCAAGGTCCGCGCGGTCGCCGGCGCCTGAACGGATCTTGCGGGGGCTGCGCCCCCGCCCCGACGACGGCTGGCCGCCGTCCTCGGGGCCCCACCCCTGCTCGCCGGGTACGTGCGCCGCCGCGTGGCGGCTGCGCCGCGAACGCGGCAGCGCCCGGGCGGGCTCGCTGCGCTCGCCGGAATTCGGCCGACGCCCGCCCGCGCCGTCGCCTCCTCGAGGGCCCGCACCCGGAAACGGGGCGGGCCCTCTTCCTTCGTGGGGCGACGGGGCGTCCTTGACCGCCGCGGGGTCCGCGCCATATATCCGTCCATCCGGATGGAACGATGACCGTTGCCGCCCCCGCCCGTCCCCCCGCGGACGCCCTCCTCGGCTGGATGGAGGGGCTCGCCGATCCCACCCGGCTCAGGCTCCTGCACGCCCTCGAGCGCAAGGAGCTCTCGGTCCTCGAGCTCTGCGAGGTGCTGGCGCTGCCCCAGTCCACCGTCTCCCGCCACCTCAAGGTCCTCTCCGGCCAGGGCTGGCTCGTGAGCCGACGGCAGGGGACCCAGAGCCTCTACGGGTTCGCAGAGGACGTCGCGCCGGGCGCCCGCCGGCTCTGGCTCCTCGCCCGCGCGGAGAGCGAGGGCTGGCCGGCGGTGAGGCAGGACGCCGGACGGCTGCAGGCGGTCCGGGCCCGCCGGGACGGCGCCGAGCGCTTCTTCGCGGGCGCGGCGGCGGCGTGGGACAAGCTCCGCGCCGAGGTGTACGGCCCGGGCGTCGCGCGCGAGGCGCTCCTCGCGCTCCTGCCCGCCTCCTGGACGGTCGCCGATCTCGGCTGCGGCACCGGCGCGCTCGCGGCCGACCTCGCGCCGCGCGTGCGCCAGGTGCTCGCGGTCGACCAGTCCGGCGCGATGCTCCGCGCCGCGCGCCGTCGCTGCGCCGCGCTGCCCAACGTCGAGCTGCACGAGGCGCGGCTCGAGGCCCTGCCCATCGCCGACGGGCGCTGCGACGCCGCGCTGCTCGTGCTCGTCCTCGCCTATCTCGACGACCCCGCGCCCGCGCTCCGCGAGGCGGCCCGCGTGCTCGCCCCGGGCGGCCGGCTCGTCGTCGTGGACGCCGCCCGCCACGCCGACGCCGCGCTCCGCCGCCGGATGGGCCAGGTCCGCCCCGGCTTCGCGCCGGAGGAGCTGGAGGCGCTCCTCGCCGCCGCCGGCCTCGCCGCCGTGCGCGTCCGCGCCCTCCCGCCCGAGCCCGGCGCCCGCGGGCCCGGCCTCGTCGTCGCGACGGCCGAGCGCGCCGCGCGCCGCCGCTGACCGAAGATCTTCACGACCCACTACACGAAGCCACGAGCAAGGAGAGCACCATGGCCGTCCCCGCCGCCCGGAAGAAGCAGCTGAAGCCGCCCGCCGCGCCCGTCGAGCACCGCGTGAAGGACCTCGCGCTCGCCGACTGGGGCCGCAAGGAGATCGAGCTCGCCGAGAAGGAGATGCCCGGCCTCATGGCGGTGCGGCGCGAGTACGCGCGCAAGAAGCCGCTCGCCGGCCAGCGCATCACCGGCTCGCTGCACATGACCATCCAGACCGCGGTGCTCATCGAGACGCTCGCGGAGCTCGGCGCCGAGGTGCGCTGGGCGAGCTGCAACATCTTCTCGACCCAGGATCACGCCGCCGCGGCGGTGGTGGTCGGGCGCGGCGGCAGCCCGGAGGCGCCGCGCGGCGTGCCGGTCTTCGCCTGGAAGGGCGAGACGCTCGAGGAGTACTGGGACTGCACCGAGCGGGCCCTCGACTTCGGCGCCGGCAAGGGGCCGACGCAGATCGTGGACGACGGCGGCGACGCGACGCTCCTCATCCACAAGGGCTTCGAGTTCGAGCAGGCCGGCAAGGTGCCGCGCGGCTCCGCCAGCGACTCCGAGGAGTACGCCGTCGTCCTGAAGCTCCTCGCCCGCGAGCTGAAGAAGGACCCGCAGCGCTGGACCCGCGTCGCGAAGGACTGCGCGGGCGTGACGGAGGAGACGACCACCGGCGTGCACCGGCTCTACGAGATGCAGAAGGCGGGCACGCTCCTCTTCCCCGCCATCAACGTGAACGACTCGGTGACGAAGTCCAAGTTCGACAACCTCTACGGCTGCCGCCACTCGCTCGTGGACGGGCTCAACCGCGCGGCCGACGTGATGCTCGCCGGCAAGCTCTGCGTGGTGTGCGGCTACGGCGACGTGGGCAAGGGCTGCGCGCAGGCGCTCCGCGGCCAGGGCGCGCGGGTGGTGGTGACCGAGGTCGATCCCATCAACGCGCTGCAGGCGTCGATGGAGGGCTACCAGGTCGTGCGCGTCGAGGACGTGGTGAAGGAGGCGGACGTGTTCGTGACCGCCACCGGCAACCTCGACGTCATCACCGTCGAGCACCTGAAGCAGATGAAGGACTGCGCGATCGTCGGCAACATCGGCCACTTCGACAACGAGATCGACATCGCGGGGCTGAAGAAGGTGCCGGGCGTGGAGAAGGTGAACATCAAGCCGCAGTACGACGCCTTCGTGTTCCCCGACGGCCACCGCGTGCTCGTCCTCGCCGAGGGCCGGCTCCTCAACCTCGGCTGCGCGACCGGCCACCCCTCGTTCGTGATGTCGAACTCCTTCACGAACCAGACGCTCGCCCAGCTCGAGCTCGCCACGAACCGGGCGGCCTACGAGAAGAAGGTCTACGTGCTCCCGAAGCACCTCGACGAGAAGGTCGCGGCGCTGCACCTCGAGCAGATCGGCGCGAAGCTCACCAGGCTCACGAAGAAGCAGGCGAGCTACCTCGGCGTGCCGCCGAACGGCCCGTTCAAGCCCGATCACTATCGTTACTAGCTCCAGCGCGGGGGCTCGCGGCCGCCACGGTCGCGAGCCCCGCCAGGTCGACGCCGCGAGCGGGGCGGCTCCGGTGGAAGGGCCCCGCGGGCGGGAAGTCCGCGCGTTGATGATCCGGGGACTGTGGACTAGGGTTCGGTCCGCGCATGAGCCTCCTCGCCGCCGTCTTCCTCGGGATCCTCCAGGCCGCGACCGAGTTCCTCCCGGTCTCGTCCACCGCCCACCTGCTCGTGTTCGGCGAGCTGCTCGGTCACGACCTCGCCGATCCGCGCTTCCGCGCGTTCGCCACCATCATCCAGACGGGCACCACCCTCGCGGTGCTCGTGTACTTCCGCACCGAGATCTACGCGCTCGCGGTGGCGGGCCTGCGCTCGCTCGCCCGGCGCCGGCCGCTCGAGACGCCACAGTCGCGCCTCGCCTGGTTCATCGTGCTCGGCACGATCCCCGCGGCCGTGCTGGGCAAGCTGTTCGAGAAGCGCATCGAGGCGCTCGGGAACTGGGTCATCGCCGGCTCGCTCGTCGCGCTCGGGCTCGTGCTCCTCGCCGCGGAGCGGTACGCGCGCCACCTGCGCCACGTCGAGGACGTGCGCGCCGTGGACGCGGTGCTCATCGGCGTCGGCCAGGCGCTGGCGCTCGTCCCGGGCAGCTCGCGCTCCGGCACGACCATCACCACCGGCATGCTGCTCGGCTTCACGCGCGAGGCGGCGGCGCGCTTCAGCTTCCTCCTCTCGGTGCCGATCATCCTCGGCGCGGGGGCCTACAAGCTGTGGAAGACCGTGCCGGTGCTGCGCGGCGAGCCGGGCTGGGCCCTCGCCACGCTCGTCGGCACGGCGGTGTCCGCGGTCGCGGGCTACCTCGTCATCGACTGGCTCCTCGGCTGGCTGCGCACCCGCACCACCCACGTGTTCGTGGTCTGGCGGATCGCCGCCGGCGTCGCGCTCGCGATCCTCATCTGGCAGGGCGTGCTCCCGGCCGGCGAGCACCCGGCGCCGCCCGCGCCGGCGACCGCCGCGGCCCACGCAGGAGCCGCGCCGGCGCCGCTCGGCGCCGCGCTCCGCCGATGAGCCTCGCGGCGCTGCGGACCGCGCTC
>NZ_JALCZB010000119.1:0-11541 GCF_022690745.1 Anaeromyxobacter sp. SG64
GAGCGGCGCGGCGGCCCCGCGGAGCCCGGCGCGGCGCGCGCGCAGGGCGGCCTCGGCGAGCGCGACGAGCGCCGCTCCCCAGGCGGCGGCCTCGCCGCGGAAGAGCAGGAGGCGCGCGTCGATGGGGAGCGCCTCGTCGTAGAGCGGCCCGGGCCAGGCGCCGAGGAGCGGATCGAAGAGGAACGCGGCCGGGCCGCGGTAGGCCGTCGCGAGCGTAAAGGCGAGGCTCGCGGCCAGCGCCGCCGCGTAGAGGACGCCCGCGAGGAGCGCTCGCCCTCGCGCGGCGACGGCGGCGAGCGTCGCGACCGCGGCCGCGAGGAGCGCGGAGGGGAGGGCGAGGAGCGGGAAGAAGGCGGCCGCCCGGGTGAGCGCGCTGCAGGGCCCGAGCGCCGCCCGCGCCACGCTCCCGGCGAAGAGGAGGGCGAGGAGCGCGGACAGCACGAGGACGGCGCCGCCGAACGCCGCCGCGGGGGAGGGAGCGGGGCGGTCCGTCTCGGCTCGCACGGCGGCGAGCGCGAGGAAGGGCGCGAGGGCCGCCGCGAGGAGGGCGCCCGCCTCTCCGAGCTCGTACCCCGGCGCGTCGAGGAGGGGCAGCGAGCCGCCCGCGAACCCCGCGGCGAGGAGAGCCACGCCGCCCGCGCGGACCGTGCGGCGGCGCGCGAGCGCGGCGGCGATGTGGAGGAACCGTGGCTCCACGGGAAGGCCTTTGCCGGCGCGCGCTGTCGGCCGCACCGGCTCCGGGATAACATGGCGCGGGATGACGGAGAACCGTGAGCACGCACGCGCGCCGATCGAGCTCAAGGTCGACTACAAGAAGCTGAACAGCTTCTTCGCCGACTACACGAAGAACATCTCGAAGGGCGGCACGTTCATCAAGACGCGCAAGGCGCTCCCGGTGGGCACCCGGTTCCTCTTCCGTCTCACCATCCCGGGGCGCCCGGCGACGTTCGAGCTCTCGGGTGAGGTCGTCCACGCCGCGACGGGCGGCGACGCCCCGGGGATGGGGATCCGGTTCGTCTGGGGGGATTCGCGCGACCGCGCCGAGTTCGAGGCGACCGTCGAGGGCCTCATGTCGGAGAGCCTCGGCCCGCAGCTCGCGCGGAGGCTCCTGCACAAGCCGTGAGCGTGGTCTCGGGGGTCGCCCCGTCCGCCGGGCGACGGCCCGTACCTCAGAACCTCGGCACGTTCTCGAACCGCACCCGGTCGCCTGCGCGGACGCCGCGCGCGGCGCACCAGCCGCCGTTCACCTCGAGCACGTAGCGGCTCGGCGCGCCCACCTCGCGGAGCGTGGTGGTCAGCGGCGCGGCGCGCTCGACGATCCCGACGATCCGCCCGTCGTCGCCGATGAAGAGCATGTCGAGCGGGATGAGCGTGTTCTTCATCCAGAAGCCGCGCGGCTCGCTCTCCTCGAAGAGGAAGAGCATGCCGGCGTCCGGATCGAGCCGCTCCCGCCACATGAGCCCCCGCGTGTGCTCCGCCTCGGTGCGGGCGAGCTCCACGCGCACCGGGTGGCGCGCCCCGGCGGCGGTCTCCACCACCACCCGGGC
Source organism: Anaeromyxobacter sp. SG64 (assembly GCF_022690745.1). Classification (NCBI taxonomy): domain Bacteria; kingdom Pseudomonadati; phylum Myxococcota; class Myxococcia; order Myxococcales; family Anaeromyxobacteraceae; genus Anaeromyxobacter; species Anaeromyxobacter sp. SG64. The sequence goes on from NZ_JALCZB010000119.1 coordinate 1,548, forward strand.
GGCGGCCGCGGGCGCATCGGTTCCCTTGGCGTTCACGCAGCTGAGGACGAGGAGCGCCGGGAGGGCGCGCACGAGGCGCGGCGTCACCGCGGCACGACACAGAACGACGAGAACGCGATGTCCCCGAGGTAGCGCTCGCGCACCGCGGGATCGAGCGTCCTCAGGAAGTTCTCGTCGGGCAGCAGGATGTCGCAGACGAGCCCGGTCTCGCTCGTGTAGCAGTCCTGGTTCGACACGCACGGCTTGGAACAGTAGCCGCAGTTCTCGCCGTTCGCCGCGTCGCACTTCCTGGCCCAGCGCGAGTCCGAGCTCGCGGGGGACACGATGCAGACGAGGTCGTCGCAGGCGGTGTTGCCGGACTGGAAGTAGTCCCCGATGGCGCTGGTGGGGGTCGGCGGAGGGAGCGAGCTATCGCTTCCCCACTGCAGCGTGCAGGGCTCGCCGACGTCCGGGTTCTGGCACGCGGCGAGCGCGATGATGGAGGCGAGCGCGACGGCGAGCTTGGAGGCGGGGGAGCGCATGGGTCGCGGAATCGTTAGCACGCGCTCCGCCCTCCGACAAGCAAGCGTCCAGGAGAGCGGTCGATAGCCGACAGTCACGTACAGCCGCGTACGCACGCGGTTTTCTGCCGGGCCGGTTCGTTGCCCCTCCACCGCCCTTTGGCTAGGATGCCCACCGGGCGCTGCCCATGCCACCTCATATGAGAACGCTCCTCGCAACCTGGCTAGCGGTCGTGCTCTCTCCTGCCTTGTCGTTCGCGCAGGAGGTGCCCGGCATCGATCTCACCCAGCCGCCTCCTCAGGAGGCGCCGGAGCAGCGGCCACCCTCCGACGCCGAGGAGCAGCCGCCGATGGACCTCTCCCAGCCGGGCGGTGCCCGGGCGGGCGAGCGTCCCGCGGCGGCGCCCGAGAAGGAGAAGAAGGACAAGCGGCCCCTCCTGCCCTTCACGGACGAGGACGTGGCGCTCGGCGATCGCGTGAAGGCGGTCCAGCGGAAGGGCTTCCTGAAGCGCGGCCGGCTCGAGCTCACGCCGATGTTCTCGGCGACCGTGAACGACGCCTTCTACCAGAAGTTCGGCGGAGGCCTGCGGCTCGCCTACAACCTGCAGGACAGCTTCGCGGTCGCGGTGCGCGGCACGTACTACGAGCGGCTGCGCACCGACAACGTCCGCGAGGGCAAGATCGCCTTCCAGAGCCAGCTGCTCACGTCCCAGCTCTACGGGCAGGCGATGCTCGACGGCATCTGGTCGCCGGTGTACGGCAAGGCCTCGGTCCTCGGCTCGGACATCCTCCACTTCGACGTGTTCCTCGCGGCGGGCTTCGGCCTCGTCTGGAGCGCGACGAGCCTCGAGCCTCGCAACGAGGGCCCGCACCTCGCGACGGACCTGGGCGGCGGCGTCCGCTTCTATCCGAAGGAATGGCTCGCCTTCGAGCTCGGGCTCATGGCGACGCTCTACCCGGACCAGCCCATCCTCTCGGTGCCGGGGACCGTCCAGAGCGTGTTCGTGGCCAACGTCGGCCTGTCGTTCTTCTTCCCCCCGCGCTTCGAGTACGTCTACCCATGACCGCGCGCCGCGCCAGAAGCAGCGTCCTCGCGCTCGCCGCGCTCGCCACGCTCGCCGTGGCCGCGCCCCGGGCCGCCCTCGCCCAGACGAAGGCCGACGCCTTCGCGGGGAAGATCCCTCCCGTCTCCGGCCAGCTCTACCGCAAGGCCGGCCGGGTCGAGCTCACCGCCACCGGCAACCTGTCGCTGAACGACGCCTTCTACTCGAAGTACTTCGGCGGCCTGAAGCTCGGGTACCACTTCACCGAGGCCTGGTCCCTCTCCGTGCAGGGCGCCCTCGGGGCCACCCGGCCGACGGGCTCCGCGGTCGTCTGCCCCAAGAACAGCGGCTGCGTCGACGCGAACGACGCCATGCTGCTGCAGGTCCCCGGCAAGCTGCGCCGGATCGTCGGCGCCGAGCTCGCCTGGGCGCCCGTGTACGGCAAGCTCAACGTGTTCGCGGAGAAGGTCGCGCACTTCGACCTGTCCATCCTCGCGGGCGCGGACCTCATCTCGCACGACGAGGTGCTCGGGCCGTCGGACGCCAGCGCGCTGGCGGCGAGCGGGAAGGACCCGGCGCTCGTCAGCACGGTCGGCGGCCACGTGGGGCTCGGGGCGCGCCTGTTCCTCAAGGAGTGGCTGGCCCTCCGCCTCGAGGTGAAGGACTACGTCTACGGCGTGGAGGTGCCCAACAACGGAGCGGGCAAGGACTGGCAGAACCAGATCTTCACCGAGCTCGGCCTCTCCTTCTTCTTCCCGTTCAGCAACCGCCCGCTCCCGTGAGCCCGACCATGACTGGCTCCACCCGCCATCGCCTGTCGTCGAGGGGCCGCCTGGCCGCCCTCCTCCTCGCGCTCCTCGGCGCTCCCGCCGCCCACGCGCAGCTCGGGATCGACCTCTCCGCGCCGAAGAAGGAGGAGGCGAAGCCCGCCAGGAAGAAGGCGCAGGCGAAGAAGAAGCCCGCCCAGAAGACCCAGAAGGCGCCGCCCGCGACGCAGAAGCGCGAGGCGGCGCCGCTCCCTGCGCCCGCGCCCGAGCCGGAGAAGCCGGTCGAGGCGCTCCCGGGCGAGCCGCCCGAGCAGGCTCCGCCCGCGGCGCGCGCCCCCGAGGCGCCGCCGCAGGAGCTCCCCGGCCTGAAGCTCGCGCCGGCGGATCCGAAGGCGACCGCCGTCGCGAAGGAGCGCCTCGCCGCCGCCAAGAAGCTCCTCGACGAGAAGGCGACGGAGACCGCCGCCCTGGCGTTCGACCAGATCCTCCGCGAGCCGAGCTTCGCCGAGGTGCACGACGAGGCGCGCTACCAGCGCGCGAAGGCGCTCGTGCGCATGGGGCTCAACCACTCGGCCCTGGCCGCGTTCGACGAGATCCTCGAGAAGGGCCCCAAGGGCTCGCGCTTCTACCACTCCGCCCTGGAGTGGGTGTTCCACGTCGGGCGCAAGCTCAAGAACGAGCAGCCGGTGCTGAACCGCGTCGCCAAGCACGCGCAGTGGGGCTTCCCGCCCGTCTACGAGGACCGCTTCCACTTCCTGCTCGCGAAGTACGAGTTCGAGCGCGGCCGGGCGCTCGCCGACGCCGGGCGCGCGGCCGACGCGAAGGCGGCGTGGGCCGAGGCGCGGCGGCTCGCGTCGCTCGTCCGCCGCGAGGCCGGCGCCAGGCCGCCGGTTCCGGCCGACGCGCCGTCCGCCGGGGAGGACTCGGGCGACGTATACGCGAAGGCGCGCTTCGTCGACGGGCTCGTGCTGTTCGCGCAGGGCGACGATCCGGCCTCGGTGGAGGCGTTCAAGGAGGTCATCCGCCTCACGAACCCGAAGCGCGGCCGCCACCCGGACCCCGAGCTTCGCGAGCTCGCCTTCCTGCAGCTCGCGCGCATCCACTACCAGAACCGGCAGAACCGCTACGCCATCTGGTACTACGGCAAGATGCCCTGGGGCGGGCAGCGCTGGCTCGAGGGGCTGTGGGAGGCGTCCTACGCCCACTACCGCATCGGCGACTACGAGAAGACCCTCGGCAACCTGCTGACGCTCCAGTCCCCGTACTTCCAGGACGAGTACTTCCCCGAGTCCTACGTGCTCGAGGCGATCGTCTACTACGAGAACTGCCGCTACCCGGAGGCCCGCCGGGTGCTGGAGTCGTTCTCGCGCCTGTACGAGCCCGTGTACCAGGAGCTCGCGAGCATCACCGGCCGGCCGCAGACGCCGGAGGCGTACTTCGAGGTGATCGAGCGGTCCCCGCACGGTCAGGGCGGCGCGATCATGCGCCGGATCCTGAAGGTCGCCTACACCGACCAGAACATCCGCCGCCTCGCGGAGTCGATCGGGGAGATCGACGACGAGATGGACCACGGCATCGGCGGCCGGCGCCCGGAGCTCCGCGAGTCGGCGCTCGCGAAGGATCTCCTCGAGAAGCTGCGCGCCGACAAGGCGGCGCTCGTCCAGGAGGCCGGTGCGCGCGCCCGGGGCAAGCTCGAGTACGAGCGCGACTCACTCCGGACCTTGCTCGCCCAGGCACTGCGGATCCAGATCGAGGTGTCGCGCAAGGAGCGGGAGGCCCTCGAGGGCGCGCTCGCGCGGGGGAGCCAGGTGGAGGTGTTGCGCGACCTCAAGTATTCGACCGCCGTCTCGGACGAGCACCTCTACTGGCCCTACGAGGGCGAGTTCTGGCGCGACGAGCTCGGCACGTACTCGTACACGCTCACGAAGGGCTGCAAGGACCGCCTGCCGCGGTCTCGCGCAGCGGCCCGGTAGTCCCCGGAGAGGAGCCTCGAGGATGCATCGTGCTCTCGTCGCCGGCGTCGCCCTGGCGCTCGGCGTTTCCACGGCAGGTGCAGATCCCAAGGCCCCGCCCCATGAGGCGGACCTCGGCCAGAAGCGCTCGGTCACGCCGGACGCGGCGCTCGGCGGCACGCTCGAGGCGGCGCGCCCGGGGGCCAAGGAGGCCGGCGGCCCGGCGCTCGCATTCGAGTCCTTCCGCAAGGTGATCGAGGTCCAGGTCTCGGACAAGCGGCGCGAGGAGATCACCTCCCTCCGCAAGCTCATCGACCTCGGCGGCGGCTCGCAGGTCGAGACGCCGCAGTGGTACTTCCGGCTCGCCGAGCTCCTGTGGGAGGAGTCGCAGTACTTCTTCTTCCAGGCGAACCGGCGCGACGACCAGCTCATCGCGCTCGGCAAGGGCAACCCGGCCGAGGCCGCGCGGCTCCAGGCGGAGAAGACCGACCTCGAGGGCCAGTCCCGCAAGCTCCAGGCCCAGGCGGTCGCGCTCTACAAGGCGATCATCGCGAAGTACCCGAAGTACCCGCGCCTCGACGAGGTGCTCTACTTCCTCGCCGAGAACCTCTCGCAGCACGACCGCTTCGACCCCGACGCGCTCAAGGCCTACCGCGCGCTCATCGAGCGCTACCCGAACTCGCGCTACGTCCCGGACGCCTGGATGGCGTTCGGCGAGTACTACTTCGAGAAGGCGAACAAGGCCGACCGGAACGGCAACCTGAAGCGGGCGCTCGAGGCCTACAAGAAGGCGTCCGAGTACCAGGAGAGCTCGGTCTACGCCTACGCGCTCTACAAGCAGGGCTGGGTGCACTACAACCTCGGCGAGTACGACCAGTCGCTCGAGCTCTTCCGCGCGGTCATCTACTTCGGGGAGCTGCCGACGAGCACCGTCCCCGCCGACAAGAAGCTCGCGCTCGTGAAGGAGGCGCGGAAGGACTACGTCCGCACCTACAGCCACGTCGGCTCGCCCGAGGCCGCGGCCGAGGAGTTCCGGCGCGTCGGCGGCGAGAAGGGCTGGTGGGACATGCTCCGGTCCCTCGCCGACCTGTACTACGGCGACGGCAAGGATCGGGACGCCATCCTGGTCTACGCGCGGCTCATCCGCGAGAAGCCGCTCTCGCCGGAGGCGCCGTTCTACCAGTCGCGCGTCGTGACCTCCGCCGGACGCATGGGCCGCAAGGAGGCCGCGGTCCAGCAGGCGCACGTGTTCGTGAAGATGCTGCGGGACATCGAGGCGTCGCCCGCCGCGAAGGACGAGAAGGGCAAGAAGGTGCTCGCCGACGCGCGCCGCGACGCCGAGCAGACCCTGCGCATCCTCGCGGTGCAGTACCACAACGAGTGGAAGAAGACGCGCGACGAGCCGGTCGCCGGCTTCGCCGCGTCGGTGTACCGCGACTACCTCGACGTCTTCCCGGACGAGCCCACCGCGTACGAGATGCGCTTCTTCCACGCGGAGCTCCGCTACGCGCTCGCCGACTTCGAGGGGGCGGGCGCCGAGTACGAGCGGGTGGCCCTGCAGGACGTGAAGGCGGTGGAGGCGAAGCCGCCCGCGAAGCCCGGCAAGTTCTTCAAGGACGCGCTCGAGAACGCGGTGTTCGCGTGGGACCTCGTCGCGAAGAAGCTCGACGAGACCGAGAAGCGCGTCCCCACCGATCCGAAGAAGCGCCTCCCCCTCGCCCCGCCGCGCCAGAAGCTCCTCACGGCCTGCGAGCGCTACCTCAAGTACCAGCCGAAGGCCGAGAAGTGGGTCGAGGTCGCCTACAAGGCCGCCAACATCCACTACCGGCACAACGCGTTCGCCGAGGCGACCGACCTCTTCACGCGCATCGCGCTCGACCACCCCGAGCACGAGCTCGCCGGCTACTCCACGAACCTCGTGCTCGACGCCTACAACCTGCTCGGCGACTGGCGGAACGTGAACGGCTGGGCGAAGCGGTTCTACGCCAACGCCGCGCTCCTCAAGGCGCACCCGGCGCTGAAGGACGACCTCGCGCGGGTCATCGAGCAGAGCGCCTTCAAGATCATCGAGGAGCGGGAGAAGGCGCGCGACTACGAGTCCGCGGCCGAGGAGTACATCGCGTTCTCGCGCGACTGGCCGCAGTCGCGCCTCGCGCCGACGGCGCTCTACAACGCCTCGGTCGACTACGGCCGCGCCCACCGGCTCGACAAGTCGATGGAGGTCCGCGAGCAGTTCCTGCAGCGCTACCCGGGGCACGAGCTCGCGCCGAAGTCGCTCTACGACAACGCCGAGGCGTACGAGGCGATCGCCGACTTCTCGAAGGCCGCCGACCTCTACGAGCGCTACTTCCGCGAGTGGAAGCGCGCGGCGGGCGAGCCGCGGGGCGCGCCCCGCCACGCGAAGGCCGCGAAGGGCGCCAAGGCCCCCGAGGCGCCGGCGCAGCCCGTGGCCGCCTACGAGGAGAAGAAGGCGAACGACGCCATCATCAACGCGGCCGTGTTCCGCGCCGGCCTCAGGGAGTGGGCGCGCGCGGAGGCGGCGAGCGAGGCCTACCTCGAGACCTGGCCGAAGGGCGCCGACGCGCCGCGCATCTTCCTCTCCCTCGCCGACCTGTACGGCCGCCGCGGCCAGCCCTCGAAGGAGCTGAAGCAGCTCGAGGAGTACCGCCAGCGCTACGCGCGGGATCCGGACGAGTGGCTCGCCGTCACCCAGCGCATCGCCAAGCTCTACGAGAAGGCGGGCAGCGCGCGGCTCGCGCGCGACACCTACACCGAGGCACTCCACTACTGGAAGCGGAACCAGGGCCGGGTGAAGGACCGCGGCCTGCCGGTGGCCGCGCAGGCGATGTACCTCGAGCTCGAGCCCGAGTTCGTGGAGTACGACCGGATCACCCTGAACGTCGCGCCGAAGCAGCTCAAGGCGCAGCTGCAGGTGAAGGGTCGCAAGCTGAAGCAGCTCGAGGGCTCCTACGGGCAGGTGGTGAAGCTCAAGCAGGCGGATCCGGCCATCTGCGCGCTCTACAAGATCGGCCTCGGCTACAAGCGCTTCGCGCAGACGCTCTTCGACGCGCCCATCCCCCGCGAGATCCGCGGGCAGAAGGCGCTGGTGGAGGAGTACAAGGCGCAGCTCGCGCAGGTCGCGGAGCCGCTCGAGCAGAAGGCGATCGAGGGGCTCGAGCTCGCGATGAACGCCTCGCGTGACTACGGCGTGGTGAACGACTGCGCGAAGCAGGCGACCTCCATCCTCATGAAGTACAAGCCCGACGAGTACGGGCCGTCCCCCGAGGTGCTTCCGCGCGTGGCGCAGCCCGAGACGCGCGACGCGCCGAGCGGCTACGGCATCCTCGCGCAGATCCAGCCGGTCGCCCCCGCGTCCAAGGCGCCGCCGGCTCGCCACGCCGAGCCGTCCCTGCCGCCCCTCCGCGTGACGCCGGCCACGCAGCGCGGCGAGGCGCGCGCCCCGTCCGCCGCCGACTCGCAGCGGCGCGTCGTGAGCGAGGATCCGCTGCCGTCGCGGAAGGAACGCAAGAAGGCCGACGAGGAAGACGAGGACCTGCTGCCGTGACCACGACCCGACGAGTCCTCCCCGCGATCCTGCTCGCCGGCGCGATCGGCTGCGCCGGCTCCCGCCCGCGGCCCACGGACGCGCACCAGGGCGGAGGCCGGGCGTCCACCTCCACGACGTCCGCCGCGCCCGCGGCCGGGGGCGACACCGGCGGTGCGCGCTCCGAGCGGCTCTTCGCGGAGGCGCTGAAGGCCCAGGAGGATCAGCGCAAGCTGGGCGTCCCCACCGACTGGGCGCACCTCGAGCGCAAGTGGCGCGCCGTGCTCGACGAGCAGGAGATCCCCGAGGCCCGCTACAACCTCGGCGTGGCGCTCGAGGGGCAGGGTGACGCGTCCGGCGCGCGGGCGGCCTACGAGCGCGCGCTCGCCGCGAAGCCCTCGCTGCGGCAGGCGGCGGTGAACCTGGGCGTGCTGCTCGAGAAGCAGGGCGACGCGCCGGGGGCCCTCGCCGTCTACGCGCGCGTCGTCCACGACTTCCCGGAGGACGCGATCGCCCGCGCCCGGCTCGCGGCGCTCTACCGCGCCTCGGGGCAGCTCGACGAGGCGTGGCGGCTCGCGCGCGAGGCGCTGCTCCGCGACTCCTCCTCGGTCGGCGCGAACAAGGTGCTCGCGCGCGTGGCGCTGCAGCGGAACGAGCTCGAACTCGCGAACCTCATCTCGCTCCGCGCCCAGAAGCTCGACCCGAAGGATCCCGAGCTCCCCTGGGTGAGCGGGCAGGTGCTCGCCCGCCAGGGTGACGACGCCGGGGCCGCGGCGCAGTACCGCAAGGCCCTCACCCTGTCGGCGGACTACCTCCCGGCGCGGTACGCCCTGCTCGAGGCCGCCACGCGGAAGCAGGCCTGGGCCGCGGTCGCAGAGCACGCGGCGGCCATCCTCCGGGTGGAGCCGAAGAACGCCCCCGTCCACCTGGCCCTCGGGGTCGCGAGACGCCACCTCGGGAAGCCCGACGAGGCGCTCGCGTCCTACGCCGAGGCGGAGAAGCTTGCTGGGGAGACGCTGCCCGAGGTGCACCTCGCGCGCGGGGTGCTCTACATGCGGGTGAAGAACGAGTGCCAGCCGGCGATCGACGCGTTCCGCGCGTACGCGCGCGCCGCCGGTCCCGTCGCCGCCACCGACTCCGCCGCTCCCCGGCTCGAGCGCGAGTGCATGCAGATCCTGGAGGAGAACCGGCGGGCGACCGAGGCGGCGAAGCAGATGCAGCTCGACGCCGAGCGCAAGGCCGCCGAGGAGGCGGCGAAGAAGGCGGGCCAGGGCGCGGCGAAGCCGGCCGGCGCGCAGGCTCCGGCTCCCGAGGGTGCGGGCGCGGCGACCACATCCACACAGGTCCCCGCACGCTGAAGCGAGGAGGCGGGCGCTTCTTGCTCGCTCTGCCACGGTGGTAAGCTTTCGAGAGGAAAGAGGTCCCGAAGATGCGTAACCTTCTCGCCGTCGCAGCGATTGCCCTCCCGCTCGCCACCCTCGCGCAGTCGCGCGAGCCGGCTCAGGCGCAGCGTTCCGGGCAGGAGCCGAAGGTCGAGTACGAGAAGAAGACCGTCATCAACTTCGAGGACGACACGATCGAGGGCGACCTGAAGCGTCCCGACGGCGAGTACGTCGAGGCGCGCCGCAAGGTCGATCACTCGAACCTCATCAAGATCCGCGAAAACTGGCGCGACAAGGTGATGCAGGCGTCCGGCGACCTCTAGGAACCCATGGCCACCCCCATCACCCTCACGGTCTTCCGCGGCGACGAGCTCGTACGAAGCGAGCAGTTCAACCGCGAGATCATCAAGATCGGGCGTCTCGCCTCGGCGCACCTCTGCCTCGAGGACGACAAGATCTCCCGCATCCACTCGGTCATCGAGGTCGCGCCCGACGGCGCCATCTCGATCATCGACATGGGCAGCGCGGAGGGCACGTTCGTCAACGGCAAGAAGGTGAGCCGCGGCGCCCTGCGCGTGGGCGACCAGATCACGCTCGGCGGCCTGCGCATCGTGCTCGAGTCGCCCGACGCCCGCGCGGCGCTGTCGGAGACCGCCGCGACGCCGAACCACGCCGTGGCCGCGCCCGCGGTCGCCGCCGCGGCCCCGGCCCGCGCGAACGGCACGCACGCGAACGGCTCCACGAACGGCAAGGCCGTCCACGCGGCCGAGGCGCCCACGCCGCCGGCGGCCGAGCCCGCCGCGGCG
>NZ_JALCZB010000012.1:0-81509 GCF_022690745.1 Anaeromyxobacter sp. SG64
CGGCGCGGGCCCTCGCCGACGCCGCGGTGCGCGCCGCGCCGCGGGCCGCGATCGCCCACGAGGCGCTCGGGATGGTGCTCGACGCGCAGGGTGAGCGGAAGGAGGCCCGCCGCGCGCTGGAGCGGGCCCTGGAGCTCGAGCCCGGACGCGCGTCGGCCAGGGCGCGCCTGAAGAGCCTCCGGTGGAGCTTCCTCGGATGAGCGACCTCGATCCCGTCGTCGGCATCGACCTCGGCACCACGAACTCGGTGGTCGCCACTGTCCAGGACGGCGTCCCGCGCGTCATCCCCGGGCGCACCGGACAGCCGCTCACGCCCTCGGTCGTGGCGATCGCGAAGAACGGCAAGCGCCTCGTGGGCGCGCTCGCGAAGCGGCAGGCGATCACGAACCCCGACGGCACGGTGTTCGCCGCGAAGCGGCTCATCGGCCGGCGCTGGGGGTCGCAGGAGGTCGAGGACGCCCGCAAGGTCCTGCCCTACGCGCTCGTGGCGGGCCCGGAGGGGAACGACGTCCGCGTGGAGCTCGGCGGCCGCGGGGTCTCCATCCCGGAGATCTCGGCGCTCGTGCTCGCCGAGCTGAAGGGGGACGCGGAGGCGTTCCTGGGCCGGCCGGTGCGCCGCGCCGTCGTCACCGTCCCCGCCTACTTCAACGACGGGCAGCGCCAGGCCACGAAGGACGCGGGGCGGATCGCCGGGCTCGAGGTGCTGCGGATCGTGAACGAGCCCACGGCCGCGGCGCTCGCCTACGGGTTCGGGAAGCACGTGCAGAGCAAGGTCGTCGTGTTCGACCTCGGCGGCGGCACGTTCGACGTCTCGGTGCTCGACATCGGCAGGAGCGTCTACGACGTCGTCGCCGTCGGCGGCGACACCTACCTCGGCGGCGAGGACTTCGACCGCCGGGTCATGGACTGGCTCACCTTCGGCTTCGCGAAGGAGCACGGCGGGGTGGACCTTCGCCAGGACAAGATGGCGCTGCAGCGGGTCCGCGACGCGGCCGAGCGCGCCAAGTGCGAGCTCTCCTCCACCCAGACCGCCGCGATCCACCTGCCGTTCCTGCTCGGCGGCGGGGAGGGCAAGGGCGCCCTGCACCTCGACCGCCAGCTCTCGCGCGAGGGGCTCGAGGAGCTCACGAAGGACCTCGTCGATCGCTGCATCGCCGTCACCGATCGGACCCTGAAGGACGCCGGCGTCCGCCCGGCCCAGGTCGGCGAGGTGATCCTCGTCGGCGGGATGACCCGCATGCCGCGCGTGCAGCGCGCGGTGCGCGAGTTCTTCGGGCGCGAGCCGTGCAAGGGGGTCCACCCGGACGAGGTGGTCGCGCTCGGCGCGGCGATCCAGGCCCACGCCCTCGCGGCGCCGGCGAAGGGGGACGACGTCCTCCTCCTCGACGTCACGCCCCAGAACCTCGGCCTGCTCGTGGTGGGCGGCTACTTCCAGACGGTCATCCCGCGGAACACCACCGTCCCCACCGCGCAGACCCACCTCTTCACGACGGTGAAGGACGATCAGACCTCCGTGCGCATCGCCGTCCTCCAGGGCGAGAGCGAGCGCGCGATCGAGAACGAGCTCTTGGGCGAGTTCGTCCTCGACGGCATCCCGCCCGCCCGGCGCGGCGAGATCTCGATCGAGGTCACCTTCGAGATCAGCGCGGACGGCATCGTCGGCGTCTCGGCGAAGGACGTCGCCACCGGGCAGCGGCAGTCGATCACGGTCACCGCCACCTCCGGCCTGACCGAGGAGGAGCTGCGGCGGATCCTCGACGAGCAGCTCGACGAGCAGCTCCAGCGCAAGCAGACGACGCGCGAGATCGAGGAGCGGCGGCAGTGGGTCAGCCGGATGGTGAACGAGGTCGAGGCGCTCGTCCCCGCCGCGCGCGACGCGATCGAGCGGACGCGCTTCGGGGGGGACGCGCTGAGGAAGGCCGAGGCCGTGCTCGCGCGGGCGCGGGCGGCGATGCAGGCGCGGGACGGCGACGCCCTCGCCGCGGAGGTGGAGCCCCTCGAGCGCACGCTCGCGCTCTTCCAGGGGCTCGCCGCCGGCGGGCGCACGCCCGGGGGACGGTGAGCGATGGCGACGGTTGCGGAGCTCATCGACCAGGGCGTGAAGGCCTACCTGGCCGGGCGCGTGAAGGACGCGCTGGCCGCGTTCCAGGCGGTCCTGGTGCTCGATCCCGGCAACGCGAAGGCGCGCGGGTACATCGTCCGGATCCACGCCGTGACGCCCGCCTCGACGCCCACCCCGGGCACGTTCCGGGCGGTGACGCCGGTGCCCGGTTCGCGGTACGTGACGCCGCACCCCGTCCCGGCCTCGCCGCGGCCCGAGCGCGGGCAGGAGTTCGCGCCGTCGCCCTGGGACGACGGTCCGGCGGCCGCCGCGACCTACGTGCTCGAGCCGGGAGGCGGCCTGGATCTCGAGGCGGTCTCGGAGAAGTCGGGCCTGCGACCCCTCGTGCCGGAGGGCGCCCCGGGCGCCCCGGGCGGCGCGGACCGGCGGGGCGAGCCGACCGCGTGGCTCGCGGCCGCGAAGGAGCTGTTCGCGCTCGGCGACTTCTCGGGCTCGCTCGAGCTCATCGAGAAGGTCCTGCAGGTCGATCCGGACCACCCGGAGGCGCGCGCGTACCTGGCGGAGAACGAGGCGACGCTCGTCGCGATGTACGAGTCGAAGCTCGGCCCGCGCACGGGCGTGCCGCGCCTCGCCATCCGTCCAGAGGAGGTCCTCTGGCTGAACCTCGATCACCGGGCCGGCTTCCTGCTCGCGCAGGTCGACGGGACGGTGGACTTCGAGGCGCTCTTCGCCCTCTCCGGCCTGCCGCGGCTCGACACGGCCCGGATCCTCGCGCGGCTGCTCGCCGAGGGCGTGATCGCGGTCTAGGAGGCGAGCGAGCGCGCCTCCCGGCGCGGGCCGCGCTGGAACGCGACGGCATTTTCTGCTACGTCGCGGGGACCATGAGCCGCATCTACAAGTCGCTCCCGCCCAAGGGAACCGCCCTCGGAATCGCCTTCAGCGGAGGCCTCGACACCCGCTGCGCCGTCGCCTGGCTGTCGGAGCAGGGCATGGCCGTCCACGCCTACACGGCAGACCTCGCGCAGCCGGACGAGGCGAACCCGGCCGACATCCCGCCCATCGCGCTGCAGCACGGCGCCGTGAAGGCGCGGCTCATCGACTGCCGCGACTCGATGGTGCGGGAGGGGCTCGCCGCCATCCAGTGCGGCGCGTTCCACCTCTCCTCGGGCGGCAAGAAGTACTTCAACACGACCCCCCTCGGCCGCGCGGTGACCACGACCGCCATCGTGCGGGCGATGCGCGAGGACGGCGTGCACGTCTTCGGCGACGGCTCGACGCACAAGGGCAACGACATCCAGCGCTTCTACCGCTACGGGATCCTGGTCGACCCCGACCTCAAGATCTACAAGCCTTGGCTCGACCAGGCCTTCGTGACCGCCTTCGGCGGCCGCAAGGAGATGAGCGAGTACCTCGAGCGCCGGAAGCTCCCCTACAAGATGGGGACGGAGAAGGCCTACTCCACCGACGCCAACGTGCTCGGCGCCACGCACGAGGCGAAGGACCTCGAGCGGCTCGACTCGGGCATGCGGATCGTGAACCCGATCATGGGCGTCGCGCACTGGAAGCCGGAGGTGGCGGTCAAGGCCGAGGAGGTCACCGTCGCCTACGAGAACGGCCAGCCGGTGGAGCTCAACGGCAAGCGCTTCGAGTCGCCCTACGAGCTGTTCCTCGAGGCGAACCGCATCGGCGGGCGCCACGGCCTCGGGATGAGCGACCAGATCGAGAACCGCGTCATCGACGCGAAGAGCCGCGGCATCTACGAGGCGCCCGGCATGGCGCTCCTCCACCTCGCCTACGAGCGGCTCCTCTCCGCGATCCACAACGAGAACACCCTCGATCTCTACTTCACGCTCGGGCGCAGGCTGGGCCGGCTGCTGTACGAGGGCAAGTGGTACGACCCCGAGGCGATGATGCTCCGGGACGCGCTCACGCGCTGGATCGCCCCGGCGGTCACCGGCTCCGTGAAGGTCGAGCTGCGCCGCGGAGACGACTGGACGATCGTCGCCACGAAGGCCGTGTACATGAGCTACGCGCCCGAGAAGCTCTCCATGGAGCGGGTGGAGGAGCCGGCGTTCACGCCGGAGGACCGCATCGGCGCGCTCGAGCTGCAGAACCTGAACGTGGGCGACAACCGCGCGCTCCTCCTGCACCACCTCGACGCGGTGCGCGCGCTCGGGGCGGCGAAGAGCGGGCCGAGCATCTCGGCGCTGCTCGGGGCCGGCGAAGACGACGAGTGACTCGAGGCGCGCCCGGCGCGCGCCGCGCGAGTCGTCACGGAGCCCCCGTCGGCCTCGCCGGCGGGGGCGTCCTGCTTTCGGGCACCGCCCGCCGCGCGCGCCGCCCTGCGCGCGCCGTGGCGGCTGCGCCGCGGGCGTGCGCCCGCTCCACCGCGCGAGCCCGAGTGCGAGGGAACCCGTGCGTCCCCTCGCCGGCGCCGCCGGCCCGCGGTACGTGGCTGCGGGGAGGTGGACCATGAAGGACTTCCATTGCCGGGACGTGGGGATGAGCTGCGACTTCGTGGCGCGCGGGAGCAACGAGCAGGAGATCCTGGATCAGGCCGGTCGTCACGCGCAGCAGGCGCACAACCTGACGGTGACGCCGGAGCTCGCGGACAAGGTGAAGGGGCTCATCCACGACGAGTCGAGCGACGCCCACCAGCGGTCGATGGCGCGGCGCTGAGCGGCAGCGCGTGACGGTGCGTGATTCGCGACCACTCGGTGTCGCGAATCACGCCGTCGCTCGAGCCGTCAATTCCGGACGATCGCCGTCCAGACGCCCTTCACCACCACGCGCCCGTGCTGGTTGCGCGTGGTCGTGGTGACCTCGACGAAGTCGAGGTTGCCGCGCTCCTGGAGGCGGGTGATCTCGCCCTCGGTCTCGAGGACGTCGCCCGGCCGCACCGGCTCGTGGAACTCGAACTCCTGCTCTCCGTGGACGAGCCGGAGGACGTTCACCGCGAGCTCCGGATCCGAGCAGGCCCGCGCGAACGGCTCGATGGCGAACGTGGTCGCGAACGTCGGGGGCGCGACGATCCCGCCGTGCGGGGACGCCTTCGCGGCCTCCTCGTCCCAGGTCCACGGGTGATGAAACCGGTCCGGCGGGCTCGGGAACGCATGGCCGGGGACGCCGCCGCCGGTGGCGGCCACGAAGTCCTTGATCTGCTCGACGCTCACCTGGAACCGGTACGGCCCGTAGCGGCGGCCGAGGTGCTTCCTGTCGACGGGCACGATCACCTCTCCTCGACGCGGCCCTCGGCCACGGCGCTCTTCAGCACGTCCTCACCCCGCTGGTTCCTCGCGGAGAGCTCCAGCTTCACCGCGCTGCCCTCGACGGCCACGCAGCGCCCCTCGATCCGGATGACGTCGCCCACCTGTACGGGCTTCGTGAAGCGGGCGCGCACGCGCACGAGCCGGGCGGGATCGTCCAGGTACCCCACGCACGCGTCGGAGAGCCACGAGAACGTGCACATGCCCTGGAGGATGACGCCGTGGTAGCCGGCGGCGCGGCCGACCTCGGGGTCGATGTGGATCGGGTTGAAGTCGCCCGACGCGCCCGCGTAGTAGACGGGACGGTAAGGATCGACCTCCCGGACGAGCTCGAAGGTGTCGCCCGCGGTGAAGTCCTGGAGGCGTTTCATCCCATCCCTGTAAGGGAGAGCGGACGGCAGCACAAGTCTCCGGCCCCGGCCGGCGCGCCTGACGCCGCGCGTCACGCGACGCTCGCCAGGGCCGAGCCGAGCCGTCGCGAGGTTCACGGCGGCGGCGCCCGGTCACCCGCGCGGATCGAGCGGGTCCTCCACCTCCGCCGCCCGGGCGGCGTCCTCGCGCCGGCGCGCGAAGGCGCCCTGCACGAAGTCCATGAGGCGGTCGAGGTAGCTCGCGATGGGCGGGCAGCGGATGCCGGTGCCCTCGAGCAGGTCGAGCAGGTTGCGCGGGTTGTAGATCGCGAGGTGGTTCACCCGCGCGAGCGCGGGGCGGTGCGGGCGGGAGAGCCGCTCGAGCACGGGGAGCTGGAGGATCGCGTCGAACGCTCGGGACGGGAAGGCGATCGAGGGGAGCCGCTTGCCCGCGCGCGCGGCGATGAGCTCGTACACGCGCCGCGTCGAGAGCGGCGCGGGGTCCACGAGGTGGACGGTCTTGCCCGCCGCGGCGGGGTTCCGGGCGATCGAGAGCGACGCCTCGACGACGAAGTCGATCGGCACGACGTTGAGCGGCGCCGAGCCGGCGCCCGGGAGCGGCAGCGGGACGGCGAGCGGCGACGCCACGAGGAGGATCGCGAGCGCGTACGGGCCCTCGAAGCGGTCGATCTCGCCGGTGCGCGAGTCGCCCACCACGATGCTCGGCCGGTAGATCGTCGCGGGAAGATCGGCCTGAGCGCGGCGCACGAGCAGCTCCGCCTCGTACTTGCTCTCCTCGTAGGCGTCGTGGAAGCGCTGGCCCAGCGCCAGCTCGTCCTCGAGGATGACGCCCTCGCGGTCGCCGGAGACGAGCGCGGTCGAGAAGTGGTTGAGCCGCGCGAGCCGGCGAGCGCGCTGCGCGAGCTCGAGGACGTTGCGGGTGCCCTCGACGTTCACGCGACGGACGTAGCGCGGATCGGCCCCGAGCCAGGAGATGGCGGCGAGGTGCCAGACGTCGGTCACCGCGCCGGCGAGCGCCTTGAACTCGGCGCCGGAGAGGCCGAGGTGCATCTGCTCGACGTCGCCCTCGACGACCTCGGTGTGCCGCGCCCCCAGCGCGGCGAGCTCGGCGCGCGCGGCGGCCGCGTGCTTCGGCTGCACGAGCAGCACGAGCCGGCCGCGGTCGGGCGCCGCCTGGGCGAGCTGGCGCACGAGGCGCTTGCCGATGAAGCCGGGGTAACCGGTGACGAGCTGGACGCGCTCGGAGGAGGGCATCGGCGGGGTCAATAACGTACGGCGGGTGCGTTGGGAAGCTTCCGCCCGAGGCCCCGCCGGAGGTCCGCGAGGAGGCGGTCCGCCTTGGGGCCGAGGTCCTCCTCGTCGGCGTTGTCCACGAGGAAGTCGGCCCGCCTGGCCTTCTCGTCGATGGGGAGCTGCGCCGCGAGGCGCGCGTCCGCCTCGGCGGGGGTGCTCCCGTCCCGCCGCACGACCCGGGCGCGCTGCACGTCGCGCGGCGCCCACACCACGACGACGCTGTCGAGCGCCGCGTCGAGGCCGACCTCGAAGAGGAGCGGCACGTCGTAGAAGGCGAGGTCGTGTCCGAGGCCGGCGAGGCGGGCGGTCTCGGCCACCATCGCCGCGCGGATGGCCGGGTGGGTGATCTCCTCGAGGCGCCGGCGCGCCTCCGGGTCCGAGAAGACGATGGCGCCGAGCGCCCGCCGGTCGAGGGCGCCCCGGGCGTCGAGCACGCCGGGCCCGAAGACGCGCGCGATCTCGGAGAGCGCCGGGGTGCCGGGCTCGACCACCGCGCGCGCGAGGGCGTCCGCGTCGATGACCGGGACGCCCCGGCTGCGCAGGGCCGCCGCGAACGTGCTCTTTCCCGTGGCGATCCCGCCGGTGAGGCCGATGACACGCACGCTAGCGCGCCGCCTGGGTCGCGCCCGGCGCGGCGGCCCCGGCGGCCGGCGCCCCGCCGGCCGAGGGGCCCGAGGCGGCCGGGCGCGCCTTGCCCTGGGAGAAGGTGAGCGCCTCGACGTTTCCGTCCTTCCCGAAGTAGACGGTCACGCCGGCGGCGGGATAGAGCCACACCTTCTGGAAGGTGTCCTCGAGGAACGTGCGCTGCGGCGGCTTCCCGTACGTCCCCTCCACGGTCTCCGCGTCGAGCTGGGCGGTGAGGAAGATCGTGATCTCCTGCACGACGCCGGCGGGATCGACGTGGAACTGCGCCTGGCGCGTCCCCGCGGGCGCGTGCTCGCCGTGGTAGGCGAGGACGGTGCGCGCGCCGCGCTTCGCCCGCGTGACCGGCTCCCCGAAGCGCTCGACCACGTCGCGCTGGGTGCTGGCGCCGGGCTGGATGCCCTGCCAAGGGCGCGCGACCGCGAGCGCCGGCACGAGGGCGACGAGGACCAGCAGAGCAGGGTGGACGGGACGCATGAGACATTATACTCCGTGCCCGTGATCGCCCCCGTCCGTCTCGCCCTCGTGTGCGCCCTCGCGCTGCCCGCCCTCGCCCTCGCCGGCGACCGCGTCGGCCCCGAGACGTGCAAGGCCTGTCACCCCGCCGCGTACGCGCGCTGGCGCGCCGGTCCGCACGCGCGCGCCCGCGAGAGCCTGCCCGAGAAGAGCCGCGAGGACCGGCGGTGCCTGTCCTGCCACGCGCCCGACGCCGCCGACGGGATCTCCGGCGTGAGCTGCGAGGCCTGCCACGGCCCCGGCGAGCTCTACGCCGCGAGCTACGTGATGCGCGATCCGGAGCTCTCCCACGCGCTCGGGCTCGTCGATCCCGGCGAGAAGACCTGCGGCGCGTGCCACACGGAGTCGACCCCGAGCCTCGAGCGCTTCGACGCGAAGCGAAAGATGCCGCTCATCGAGCACTGGGTCGACGAGAGGAAGGGGCGCTGACGTGCCGATCCAGGTCGTCTCCGCGGAGTTCGTGAAGACCGCGACGAAGCAGAAGGAGTGGCCGATGAGCGCCACGCCGGAGCTCGCGTTCGTCGGCCGCTCGAACGTCGGCAAGTCGTCGATGCTGAACGCGCTCACGCGCAAGAAGGGGCTCGCGCGCGTGTCGGCGACGCCCGGCCGCACGCGGGCGCTCCAGTTCTTCGACATCGCCTTCCGGCCCACGCCGGCCGCGCGGCCACGCCACGTGCGCTTCTGCGATCTGCCGGGGTACGGCTACGCCAAGGTGTCGCGCGACGAGCGCGATCGCTGGGCGGCGATGATCGAGGACTACCTCCGCGCCCGCGACGTGCTCCGCGCGGTGGTGCTCATCGTCGACGCGCGCCACGCTCCCTCCGAGAGCGACGTCGACGCCGCGTCGTTCCTGCGCGCCACCGGCCGGCGCGTGCTCGTGGCCGCGACGAAGATGGACAAGCTGCCGAAGACGCGGCGAAGCGCCGCGCTCCGAACGGTCGAGGAGACGCTGCAGCTCGAGCGGGGAGACGCGGTGCCGTTCTCGGCGATCGAGGGCACCGGCACCGACGCGCTCTGGGCGCGCATCGCGAGGTCCGCGTCGGACGAGGGGGCGCCGGCGCCGGCCGGGACCGGCGCGTAGCGCCCCCTCGCACCGAGCGCCCGCGGCGCTCAGTGACCTGCCGACGTCGTGGGCGGAAGCCCCGACTCCACTCCCATCTCGCGCTGGAAGTCCTGGCCCGTCCGGCCGCGGTTCTTCCAGGCCTCGCCGACGAGCTGGCGCATCTCGTCGCCCCGCTTCGGCGCGAACATGAGGCCGAGGCCGGCTCCCACGAGCACCCCCACCGCGAACAGGCCGAGGCCGGTGAAGACGTCGGTCGTCGGGCTGCGCTCCTCGAGCCCGATGCGCTTCAAGAGCGCATCCCGCTCCAGGTACTTCTTCATCAGCTTCCAGTTCATGTTCATGTCCATCGAGTCCCTCCCGCCCGCCTCGGGCGCCGCTCTTAGGCTGCGCACGGTCGTTCTCCCTCACATTCACCCCGGCGGGCGGACCTCCTGCGGCCGCGCCTCGCGCCGCCGCGCGCGGCGGATGGAAGCCCTCACGTGCGGACGGTCGTCACGACGCCTGCTGCCTCGATCGGCCGGAGCTCGGGCGGCCGCCGGGCCGCCGGCGCGAGCTCGAGGTCCACGACGATGGGCAGGTGGTCCGAGGCGCGCCGCGCCACCGGGTCGCGCACGACCGTGCTCCGGACGACGGTGAACGCCGAGTCCACGAAGACGCGATCGAGCCGCAGCAAGGGAAAGCGGGACGGGAAGGTCGGCGCCTCGTCGCCCGACGCGTGGGCGCAGTCGACGAGCTGGCGCCGGAGCCAGCGCGGGACGGCGGAGCGGTTGGAGAGCGAGTTGAAGTCTCCGACCAGGACGAGCGGGTGGGCGAGCGCCGCGTCGCGCAGGATGTCGGCCGAGAGGAGGGCCGCGACCTGGCGGCGGCGCTCCCTCCAGTGCAGGCCGAGGTGGGCTGCGAAGAAGTGGACGCGCAGGCCGGCGATCTCGACGTCCGCGCGCAGGCAGCCGCGCGGCTCGCGGCCGGGGACCGAGAGGTCGTAGGTGCGCGTCGCGTCGATGGGGTGCCGCGAGAGGATCCCGTTCCCGTAGGGATGGCCGTGGAAGCTCCGGGTGGGTCCGAAGGCGCTGTGCATGCCGGTGAGGCGCGCGAGCACCTCCGCGGCGTCCTGCGGCCCGCCCGCCGAGAGCTCGCCGCCCACCTCCTGCAGCCCGACGACGTCGGGGCGCAGCTCGTCGATGACCCGCGCGATGCGCTCGGGATCGCGCCGCCCGTCCGTCCCGCGGAGCGAGTGGACGTTCCAGCTCATCACTCTCACGACCTGAAAGCTAGGACGCCGGCCGCGAG
This sequence comes from Anaeromyxobacter sp. SG64, assembly GCF_022690745.1. Classification (NCBI taxonomy): domain Bacteria; kingdom Pseudomonadati; phylum Myxococcota; class Myxococcia; order Myxococcales; family Anaeromyxobacteraceae; genus Anaeromyxobacter; species Anaeromyxobacter sp. SG64. The sequence continues at coordinate 10,501 of NZ_JALCZB010000012.1, forward strand.
GCCGGGGGATCAGCCGCGGCGGCGCGCCTCGAGCTCGCCCAGGATGCGCTCGAGGCGGCGCTCCTCCGGGCCGACGTCCAGCCCAGCCGCCCTCGCCCCCTCCACCACGGCCAGGCAGAACATGAACAGATCGACGTGCGCGCGGTCCGGCCGCTCGCCCGGATGCTCGAGGAGGAAGTGCGTGAGCCTCGCCTCCGCCCCGGCGAGGTCGCGCAGGCAGACGGCGGCGGGGAGCCCCTCGAGCGGTCCCGTGCTGGAGGTCACCGGCGGGAAGGCGAGCCCCGCGTCCGTGAGGGCGATCTCGGTCCCGCCATCGCGCAGCAGGGCCAGGTAGGCACGCCCGGTCGTCGCGTCCCTCCGCTCCTCGACGGCGGCGAGGGCGGCGTAGTCGAGCGGGAGCGCCTTGCCAGAGAAGACGTCGAGGAGCGACGGGCCCGTCGCGTCGAGGAGGAGGGCGAAGGGGCGCTCGCGGACGTAGCGCTCGACGAGAGCGCGCTGCGCTGCCCGGTCGGTGACGGCGGTCATGATCTCTCCGGGGCGGTCCAGCAGATCTCGACGATCGTCAGCTCCGCCTCGCCGGCGGGGCGCTGCACCACGACCGAGTCGCCCTCGCGCTTGCCGAGGAGCGCCCGGCCGAGCGGCGCGTCCACGCTGATGAGTCCGGCCGGGACGTCGAACTCGTCGGGGCCCACGAGCCGGTACGTCCGCTCGTCGCCGTCCTCCCCCTCCACCGTCACCCAGGCCCCGAAGAACGCGCGCCCGTGCGGGTGGGGCCGCGGCACGATCACCGTGAGCGCGTCCATCCGCTGGGATAGGAAGCGCAGCCGCCGGTCCAGCTCGCGCAGCTTCTTCTTGCCGTAGATGTACTCGGCGTTCTCGCTGCGATCGCCGAGGGCGGCCGCGGCCTCGACCTCCGCCACGATGCGGGGGCGGTCCACGGACCAGATGCGCTCGTGCTCGGCGGCGAGCCGGCGGAAACCTTCGGGCGTGATGTAGCGGGGCGGCTTCGACATGGCGGCGGGACAGGCTTCATTGTAACCTCCGGCGGACCGTGCGGATCAGCGACCTCCTCCGCTTCGCCCGCGAGCGCGGCGAGCCCATCTTCTCGTTCGAGTTCTTCCCGCCGAAGACGGACGACGGAGTCCGCCAGCTCTTCGAGACCGTCGAGGCGCTCCGGCCGCTCGGGCCCGCCTACGTGTCGGTGACCTACGGCGCCGGCGGGTCGACCCGGCAGCGCACGCTCGAGCTCGTGAAGCGGCTCAAGGGCGAGACCGAGGTCGAGGCGATGGCGCACGTCACCTGCGTCGGCGCCTCGCGCGAGGAGCTCGCCGGCGTCCTCGACGAGCTCGCGGACGCGGGGATCCAGAACGTCCTCGCCCTCCGCGGCGATCCCCCGCGCGGGCAGGCGAGCTTCGAGCCGCACCCGGAGGGCTTCCGCTACGCGAGCGAGCTCGTCGCCTTCATCCGCTCGCGCCCGGACCGCTGGCGCTTCTGCGTGGGCGCGGCGGCGTACCCGGAGGGCCACGTCGAGACGCGCGACCTCGCGGCCGATCTCGCGCACCTCAAGATCAAGGTGGAGGCCGGGGCCGACTTCCTCGTCACCCAGCTCTTCTTCGAGAACGCGCACTACGTCCGCTTCGTCGAGCGGGCCCGCGCGGCGGGCATCACCGTGCCGATCGTGCCGGGGATCATGCCGTTCACGAACGTGGACCAGACCGAGCGCTTCACGGCGATGTGCGGCGCGGCCATCCCCCCGCCGCTGCGCGCCGCGATGGAGGTCCGCCGCAGCGATCCGGACTCGGCGCGAGATCTCGGCGTCGCCTACGCCACCCTGCAGTGCGCCGAGCTCCTGCGCCGCGGGGCGCCCGGCATCCACTTCTACACGCTCAACCGCTCCACCTCGACCCGCGCCATCGTGGCCGCGCTGCGGGCGAGCGAGCCATGGAGAGGCTGAGCGCCCGCTGGCCGGCGCCGCGCTGCGCTCGGAGGGCCGGAGGCCCGCCCGGGCCTTGCCCGCGCCTTAGATTCCTGGAGTGAACGGCCGCTTCGCCCGCTTCGCCCTGGCGATCTCGGAGGTGGTGGGGACGCCCCGCGCGTTCCTCCTCGCGCTCGCCCTCGTGGTCGGGTGGGGGGTGACCGGGCCGCTCTTCCACTTCAGCGACAGCTGGCAGCTGGTCATCAACACCGGCACGACGGTCGTGACCTTCCTCATGGTGTTCCTCATCCAGGCGACCCAGAACCGCGAGACGCGCGCGCTGCACCTGAAGCTCGACGAGCTCATCCGCTCGCAGCGGAAGGCGAGGAACATCTTCACCGACCTCGAGCACGCGACGGACGACGAGCTCGCGGAGCTCGAGGCCGAGTTCCGGAAGGTCCGCGCGCGCGCCGAGGCGCGGCAGGCGGCGAAGAGCGCGGGCAACACGCACTGAGGCGAGCGGACGGCGCGGCCCGGCGGTGTCGCCACCCCGTGCTACGTGGAATCGCCCGCCGAGGGAGGGCGCTCGATCTCCAGCGCCGCGAGCACGCGCGCCGAGTTCACGAGCGCCACGTGCGTGAAGGCCTGGGGGAAGTTTCCGAGCAGCCCAGCGGCGGGATCGTATTCCTCCGAGAGGAGGCCGACGTCGTTGCGGAGCGAGAGGAGGCGCTCGAAGAGGGCCCGCGCCTCGCCCACCCGGCCCGTCACGGCGAGCGCGTCGACGAGCCAGAAGCTGGACGGCAGGAAGTACCCTTCTCCCGGTGGGAGCCCATCCACGTCGGCGTCGTCGCGGTACCGGCGCACGAGCCCGTCGTGGACGAGATCGCGCTCGACGGCGCGGACGGTGCCGAGGACACGCCGGTCGTGCGGCGGCAGGAACCCGACGAGCGGCAGGGTGAGCAGGCTCGCGTCCACCTCCGCGGAGCCGTAGGTCTGCGTGAACGTGCCGCGCGCCGCGTCGTATCCCCGGCGGCACACCTCCGCGTGGACGTCGTCCCGCACCCTGCGCCAACGCGCGGCGGGTCCATCGAGCCCGAACCGCTCCACGGCCCGCGCGGCGCGGTCGAACGCCACCCACGCCATCACCTTCGAGTGCGTGAAGTGGCGGCGACCGCCGCGCACCTCCCAGATGCCCTCGTCCGGCAGCTGCCAGCGGGACTCGAGCAGCTCCACGAGCGCCCGCACCACCTCCCAGCCCCGCGCAGCCGGCTCGACGCCGCTCTCCGCCGTCGCGTGCAGGGCGGAGAGCAGCTCGCCGAACACGTCGAGCTGCCGCTGGCCCGCGGCGGCGTTCCCGACGCGGACCGGCGCGGAGCGCGCATGGCCGGGCAGCCAGGGCAGGATGAGCTCGGGCAGCTGCCGCTCGCCGGCGACACCGTAGAGGACCTGGACCTGCTCCGGGGCGCCCGCCACCGCGCGCAGGAGCCAGTCTCGCCACGCGCGCGCCTCGTCCCGGTAGCCGGCGTGCAGCAGCGCGTACAGCGTGAGCGCGGCGTCCCGCACCCAGCAGTACCGGTAGTCCCAGTTCCGCTCGCCGCCGAGCCGCTCCGGAAGCGAGGTGGTCGGTGCCGCCACGATCCCGCCGGTCGGGGCATACGTGAGGGCCTTCAGCGTGACGAGCGATCGCACGACCGCGTCGCGCCAGGGCCCGGCATGCAGGACACGCCCCGACCACGCGGTCCAGTACGCGTCCGTCTCGGCCAGCAGGGCGGCCGGATCCTCCGGGTTCGGCGGGCGCTCGTGCGAAGGAAACCACGCGAGCTCGAGCTCCGCGCTCGCCCCGGCCTCCAGCGCGAACTCGGCCGTCACCGAGCCAGGGCGGACGTGAGGCTCGATGGTGCCGCGGTACGCGAGCGCGTCGGGGCCGCCCACGAGCACGAGCTGGCCGGCTGATCGCCACACCCACGGCAGGATCGCCCCGTAGCCGAACCGCGGCGCGAGCTCCATGCGCATCTCCACGCGCCCGCGGACGCCCTCCACGATCCGGAGCACCCGCGGCGGGCCCCTGCGCGGGGGCATGAAGTCGACGAGGCGCACCGTGCCGTCGGGTGTGTCGAGCTCCGTCTCGAGGACGAGCGAGCCCGGCCGATACCGTCGGCGGACTGCGTGGGCAGGGGCGAGGGGCGCGACGCGCCAGAGGCCGTGTCGCTCGTCTCCCAGCAGAGCTGCGAACACGGCGGGCGAATCGAAGCGCGGCAGGCACGCCCAGTCGATCGAGCCGTCGGATGCGACGAGGGCGGCGGAGTGGGTATCCCCGAGCAGCGCGTGTTCCGAGATCGAGGCAGGCATCATCGTCCTCCCTCGCAACGTGCGTGCCGCTCAGAGAAAGATGTGAAGGCCGATCCCGGCGAACGACACCTCCTCCGAGAAGAACTGCCCGTAGCGCCCAGCGGCGCCGCCTGCCGCCGGGCGCTCCGGGCGACGGGCCGAGCTCGACGCCCGCGCGCAGGCTCACGTCGGCTGCACGCTCGGTGGACCACGAGCAGCGCTCTGGCGCCGCGGCGACCCCTCGCGCCTGCGGCCGAGCGGCGCACGCGCGTGAGGCATTGCGCGCCGGCCGGCGCCGCGCCGGGACGTTCGCGCCGCCCCTGGGCGAGCGGGGTGGGGACCCGGTGTAAACGAATCCGACGGAGATGCCGGTCTTCCTGACACGCTGACGCCCGACGGCAACGGCCGATTGACCGCGCTGCCGCATGACGGCGCCGCCCTCACCGCTTCTCGACCGTTCGTCGCGCTCGCATCGTGCCTCGGGCCGAGCTTTGCAGGGGGTCGCGAAGGGGGACATTCCATGAAGCTCCACCGCATCCGCTCCACGCTCGTCGCGCCAGGCGTCCTCGCAGACCGCGCCGTCCGGCTGCGCGTCTTCCTGACGGTCGTCTCGGTCGGCGCTGCGCTCGCGTGCCGGGAGGCCGAGCCCCCGCCGCGACTCGCTCGCGCAGTCCGCGTCGCCACCGTCGGTGCCCGACCCACCGGGACCCCGTCGCGCTTCGCGGGCGCGCTGGAGCCGGAGACACGGCTCGAGCTGAGCTTCAAGCTCGGGGGCCGCGTGGCGAGGCTTCTGGAGGTGAACGCCGACGAGGGTCGACGTGCCGTGCAGGAGGGAGACGTCGTCCGCAAGGGTGCCGTGCTCGCCACGCTCGACCCGCAGGACCTGCTCATGCAGGCGCGCGCGGCGCAGGCGTCGCTCGCGAACGTCGAGGCGCAGGAGCGCTCGGCCGAGGCGGCGCTCGCGCAGGCCGAGCTCGATGCGCGGCGCGCGCGCTACCTGCTCGAGCACCAGACCATCGCGCGTGCGGAGCTGGATCGCGCGGAGACCGCACTCCGTACGGCCCAGGGAAACCTCGCGGCGGCGCGGGCGCAGCGCCGCTCGCGCGCGGAGGAGGCCGCGCTCGCCGCCGGGAACGTCGAGGACACGCGGCTCGTGAGTCCCGTGGACGGCGTCGTCGCCCGGCGCGGCGTGAACGCCGGCGAGCGCGTCGGACCGGGGCAGCCCGTCTTCACGATCCTCCGCACCGCCGAGATGAGGACCGTCTTCGGCGTGCCCGACGGACGGGTGAACGATCTCGCGCTCGGCGATCGGGTCCCGGTGGAGGTGGACGCGCTGCCGGGGCGCCTCATCGAGGGGAGGATCACCAAGATCTCGCCGGTCCCGGATCCCGGGCTGCGCTCGTACGCGGTCGAGGTGACGATCCCCAACTCCGCGGGCGCGCTCAAGCCGGGGATGGTCGCCACCGCCCGGATCGCGCCGGACGACGCCCGCGAGGCGATCCTCGTCCCGCTCTCCGCGGTCGCGCGAGCGCCCGACGGGAAGGGCTTCGCCGCGTTCGTGCTGCGCGAGGGCGGCCGGCACGTCGCCGCGCGCCGGGTGGAGATCGGCGACCTCCACCAGGACGACGTCGCGATCGTCTCGGGGCTCTCGGGGGGCGAGCGCATCGTGGTGGACGGCGCACAGTTCCTCCACGACGGGCAGCAGGTCGAGGTCGTGCCGTGAACATGCACCCGGCCGGCGGGCGCTTCAACACGGCGCGCTTCTTCGTCGAGCACCCGCACATCGCGTGGGTGGCGCTCGTGGCGACCCTCGCGTGGGGCGCCTGGGCGTACGTCCAGATGCCGCAGCGCAAGGATCCCGAGATCCTCGTGAAGACCGCGACCGTCACCGCCGCGTGGCCCGGAGCGGAGGCCGCCGACGTCGAGCAGCTCGTTGCGCGCCCGCTCGAGCTCCTCGTCGCGCAGGTGCCGCACGTGGACGAGATCGAGTCCATCACGCGCACCGGCACGACCACGCTCTTCGTGACGCTCGAGGACGACGTCGGCAAGCAGGAGCTCGAGGAGGCCTGGAACGATCTGGAGTCGCGCCTTCAGACCCTGCGCGGGCTCCCTGCCGGCGCGCTCCGCCCGTTGCTCAACACGCACTTCGGAGACACCGCGACCGTCCTGTACTCCGTGGCGAGCCCGCCGGTGGACGAGGTGGAGGTCGACGTGCGGGCGGCATCGATCCGGAAGGCGATCGAGGCGCACCGCGCGGGGAAGCCGGACGCCGCCGGGCGCGCGGCCAAGGTCTTCGTGTTCCCGGCGGGCGTGGACGGCCGGACGGTCGCGGCGGCCGCGCGGAAGTACCTCGAGACCGGCGAGCGGATGGGGGCGATCGCGGACGGCGCGGTCCTGGGCGGCGGCGGCTTCGTCGCGATCGACTACTCGCCGCGAGGAGAGGAGCGGATCGCGGCGCTCGACGCGCACTTTCGCCAGGAGGTGATGGGGGGAGAGCTCCCGCACCCCGACATCTGGACGCCGATCCTGGTCCGCGACCCCGCCGCCGTGCGCGCACAGCTCGTGGCGTCCGCCGGCGACAAGTACAGCTATCGCGAGCTCGACGAGTTCACGACGGTCCTCCGCGACGAGCTGGCGCGCCTGCCCGCGGTGGGACGGGTCGAGCGGTACGGGGTCGTCCCGGAGAAGCTGTACCTGCTCTACTCCCAGGAGCGCCTCGCCTCGTTCGACCTCCAGCCGCAGCGAGTCGCCGCGGCGCTCCGGGGGCGGAACGTGATCCTCCCGGGCGGGAGCGTCGCCGCGGGGCGGCAGACGATCTTGCTCGAGCCCTCGGGTGCATTCGAGGACGAGCGCGACGTGCTCGACGCGCCGGTGGCCCGGACGAAGGACGGGCGGACGGTGTACGTCCGGGACGTCGCCGAGGTTCACCGTACGTACGAAACGCCGGTCTCCGACGCGAGCTGGGTCTCCTGGCGCGACGCGCGGGGCGGTTGGCATCGCACGCGCTCGCTGGCGGTCGCGGTCCAGGCGCGGAGCGGCGTGCAGGTGGCGGAGCTCGGTCACGAGCTCGACGCTCGTGTCGAGGAGCTGCGTCACCGGCTCCCGGCGGATCTGCGCGTCGTCAAGACGAGCGACCAGCCCGAGCTCGTGCGCGAGAAGATCGGGGAGTTCTCGCGAAGCCTCGTCGAGGCGGTCGCGATCGTCATCGGGGTGGCGCTCTTGTTCATGGAGCGGCGGAGCGCGCTGCTCGTCGCGGCGAGCGTCCCGCTCGCGCTCGCGATGACCTTCGGGCTCATGCAGCTCCTGGGGATCGACCTCCAGCAGGTCTCGATCGCCTCGCTCATCATCGCGCTCGGCCTCCTGGTGGACGATCCCGTGGTGGCGGCGGACGCGATCAACCGTGAGCTGGCCGCCGGCACGCCGCGGAGGCGAGCCGCGTGGCTGGGCCCGACCCGGCTGGCGAAGGCGATCCTGTTCGCCACGCTCACGAACGTCGTCGCGTTCGCCCCCCTGCTCCTCGTCGAGGGATCGATGGGCGAGTTCATCTACTCGCTCCCCGTGGTCGTCTCGCTCGCGCTCCTCTCGAGCCGGGTCGTGTCGATGACGTTCATGCCGCTCCTCGGCATGTACCTGCTGCGCGGGCAGCGCGGAGTCGAGGCGGGCGGCGCGCGGTCCGCGCGGGTCGCCGCCTGGTATCGCCGCGCGGTCGACGCGATGCTCCGTCGCAAGCGGCGCAGCCTCGTCGCCGCGGCGGTGTTCCTGGGGGTCGGGCTCGCGCCGGCGCTCCTCATCCGAACGCAATTCTTCCCGGAGGAGGACCTGGAGCGCTTCTACGTCGAGGTGCGGCTCCCGGAGGGTTCGGACGTCCGGGCGACGCACGACGTCCTCGAGCGCGCGCGCACGACGATCCTCGCGCGGGAGGGAGAGGCGCTCGAGCAGATCACCTCCTTCGTCGGCGGTGGCGAGCCGCGCTGGTGGGCGAACGTGGGCCCGGAGCCGAAGAACCCGGCCTACGGCGTGCTCATCCTCCAGGCTCGGGACCCGGCGGAGTCCCGGCCGATGCAGGGGCGGATCCAGGAGACGCTCACCCGTTCCGTGCCGGGAGCCCGGTTCGCGGTGTACCGGCTCTCGTCCGGCGCGCCTGCGGTGGTGCCGGTGGAGGTCCGCATGTCCGGCCCCGACATCCAGGTCCTTCGCCGCCTCTCCGAGGCGGCGAAGGGGATCTTCCGGACGCTCCCCGCGAGCGGCGAGGTGAGCGACGACTGGGGAGCGGAGGGCGCCCGGCTCGGCGTCGAGGTGGACGACGCGCGCGCCGGCCGCGCCGGGGTGACGCACGCGGACGTGGCGAGCTCGACCACGACCGCGCTGAGCGGGCAGGCCGTCACGCAGCTCCGCGACGGCGATCGCCTCATCGACATCGTCCTGCGGCTCACTCCGAGCGAGCGCGCCTCGACCTCGAGCGTGCGAGATCTGTACGTCTGGGGCGCCGAGGGAGGACGCGCGGTCCGGCTCGACCAGATCGCAGCCCTCGAGGAGAGCTACGAGCCGCAGAAGATCGTCCGGTACCGGCAGGAGCGGACGATCACGGTGGGCGCGAGTCCGCGCGCGGGCGTGCTCGCGTCGACGCTCCTCGGCGACGCGCGGCCCCGGCTCGAGGCGATGCCGCTGCCGCCGGGGTACCACCTCTCCTACGGAGGTGAGTACGAGCAGCAGACGGAGGCGTTCGCCGGGGTCGCCGTCGCCTTGAAGGTCTCCATCGCGCTCATCTTCCTCGTGCTCGTGTGGCAGTTCGCGAGCGTGTTCAAGCCGCTCGTCGTCTTCGGAGCGCTCCCGTTCGGGATGGTCGGTGCGGTGCTGGGGCTCTGGGCGACGCGGACGAACTTCGGGTTCATGGCGTTCCTGGGCGTCACGAGCCTCATGGGCGTCATCGTGAGCCACATCATCGTGCTGAACGACTTCATCGAGGAGGCGCGGGAGGAGGGTGTGCCCCTCCGGAAGGCCGTGGTGGACGCGGGCCTCGTCCGGCTCCGGCCGGTGCTCACCACCGTCCTCGCGACCGTAGGCGGCCTCATCCCGCTCGCGATCGAGGGCGGGCCCATGTGGCAGCAGCTCGTGTACGTCCTCGTCGCGGGGCTGCTGCTCGCGAGCTTCGTGACCCTCGGCGTCGTGCCCCTGCTGTACGTGGTGCTCGTCGAGGACCTGAAGCTCGTCGCCTGGAAGCCGACGGAGCGGGACGACGCCGCCGCGCACACGTGACGAGGCCTGAAACGCGTGGGGCACCCTTCCGCCGGCTCGCGAGGGCCCGATGCTGCATGTGCGATTCCCGGGCTTGAGCGCTCACCCGCTCCCGGACGAGCATCGCCGCTCTTCGTCTGGGGAGTGCTCGCATGCGCCTTCGCCGCCTCGTACCCGCAGTGCTCGCCGCCGCGCTCGCCGCGTGCGCGCAAAACACGACCCCCATCGAGAAGAAGGGCTACACCGGGAAGCCGCCGCTCGGGCAGGCGATCTCCGAGGCGGAGCTGCCGCTCGAGACCTGGGCCTGGATCCCCTTCGACGACGCCGTGTGCGCCGACGGCTCCACCACGGGCCTCGCCGTGAACCGCGGGAGCGGGTCCGACCTGCTCGTGTTCTTCGACGGCGGGGGCGCCTGCTGGGACTACGCGACCTGCGCCGCCGGGACCGCGGTCGACGACCACTACGGCCAGGCTCAGTGGGACGTCGAGCTGCGGGACTACGTGCCGAGCTCGCTCACGGATCGCGCGAACCTTCCGCCCTCCCTCGCCGGCGCGACGATCGTGTTCGTGCCCTACTGCACGGGCGACGTGCACGGCGGGAGCAACGTGAAGGTGTACGGGAACGCGGTCTTCTCCGAGACCTGGAGGCACGTCGGGCACGCGAACGTGCTCGCGTACCTCGCGCGGCTCGCCCCGACGTTCCCGTCGCCCCGCAAGCTCGTCGTGGCGGGCTCCTCCGCCGGCGGCTTCGGCGCGCTGGTGAGCTACGAGGCGTTCCGCTGGTACTGGCCGGAGGCGCGAGGCTACCTCGTGGACGACTCCGGGCCCGCGCTCGTCAACAACGACGTGCCCGCGGACCTGCGCGACGCGTTCTACGGCTCCTGGCACCTCGGCGAGGCGCTCGACCCCGTCTGCGTCGAGTGCCGCTCGAACCTGTCCGCCGCGTTCAGCGAGCTCTCCTCCTCGCACGCGGGCGACCGGATCGCCTTCCTGTCTCACGTCCGCGACCCGGTCATGGCCACGTTCATGCTCTCGACCCCGGACGCGTTCGAGGCGTCGCTCCGCGAGCTCGAGGCGCTCGTCTTCGCGCCGACCGGCAACGCGCGCGTCTTCTACGACACGGACGGCGGGCAGCTCGACGCCCACATGCTCCTCACGCCCGCGACGCCGTTCGCCGGGGGCTCCTACGTCGCCTCGCACGAGGAGGGCGGGACCACGCTCGCGGCCTGGCTCGAGCTCATGGTCTCGGACGACCCGCGCTGGACGACCGTGATGCCGCCGTGACGGGCGGCGGCCGCAGAGATCGCAGCAGGCCGATCCCCACGGTGAGCGTCGCGTACACGACGAGCGCCGCGCCCGCGTAGAGCAGCGCGCGGAGCGGGGGCGCGTGGGCGAGCCCGAAGAAGCCGGCCGAGACCAGGATCGCGGCGAGAGGGGCGGCGACGCGCGCGCTCCAGGCGACGCCCGGTGAGAGCCGGACCGCGTCGAGCAGGTGCTGCAGCACGAGCGACAGCAGGACGAGCACGCCCGCGTGAGCATGGCCGGCACGGTACAGCGTGAGCTGCAGCGGGGTCAGCTCCGGGCCGGGGACGCCCGCCCCGCCGGCCGTGACGATGCCGAGCACGGCGAGGCCGCCGAACACGATGGTCGGGACGGTGACGAGGGTGGCGCCGATCATCAGCCGGGTCGCGTGTGACATCGCAGGCTCCTCCTCCGTGCGGGCGGTCGGCGGATCGCCCGGCTTTGAGCGGCGTGTGGCCCCGAGAGGTCATGGCACCGAGCGCGCCGCTCCCACAGGCACTGGGCCGATATGACGGAGTCAGTCAACGGTATCGCCTCGCGCTTCAAGGCGGTGCTCGACGCAGCGCCGGACGCGATGGTGATCACGGACCGCGTCGGCCGCATGGTGGTCGTGAACGCCGAGGCCGAGCGGCTCTTCGGCTACCGGAGCGAGGAGCTCCTCGGTGAGCCCGTCGAGATGCTCATGCCCGAGCGCTTCCGGGCGGCGCACCCGCACCACCGGAACGGCTACTTCCGCGACCCGCGCACGCGTCCCATGGGCGCCGTCGGCGGCCTCGAGCTCTTCGGGCTGCGCAAGGACGGCACCGAGTTCCCCGCGGAGATCAGCCTCTCGCCCCTCGAGACCGAGGACGGGATGTACGCGATCACGGCGCTCCGGGACGTCACGGCTCGCAAGAAGGTGGAGTCGTACGTGAAGGGCGTCCTCGAGGCCGCGCCGGACGCGATGGTGGTGACCGACAGGCGCGGCAAGGTGATCCTCGTGAACGCGCAGGCCGAGAAGCTCTTCGGCTACTCGCGCGAGGAGCTGCTCGGCCAGCGCGTGGAGGCGCTCATCCCGGCGCGCTTCCGCGCGGCGCACCCGGCCCACCGCACCGAGTACTTCGCCTCGCCGAGGACCCGTCCGATGGGCGCGGGGCGCCTCGAGCTCTTCGGCCTCACGAAGGACGGGACCGAGTTCCCCGCGGAGATCAGCCTCTCGCCGCTGGAGACCGAGGACGGACCGCTCGCCATCACCGCCATCCGCGACGTCGCGGAGCGCAAGCGCGCGGAGGAGGAGCGGGCGCGCCTGCACGCACGGCTCGAGGCGACGCTCGGCGAGCTGGGCGCCGCCTACGACAAGTCGAAGGAGCTGGAGCGCCAGAAGGCCCGGTTCTTCGCGAACGTGAGCCACGAGCTGCGGACCCCGCTCGCGCTCATCCTCGGCCCCGCCGACGAGCTCCTGGCCGCGGAGCTCCCCTCGGGGACCCGGCGCGACCTCGAGGTCATCGCGCGCAACGCGCGTACGCTCGCGAAGCACGTGAACGACCTGCTCGACGTCTCGAAGCTCGAGGCCGGCAAGATGGCGCTCGAGCTCGCGGACGCGGACGTGGGGCGCCTGGTCCGCCTCGTCGCCGCGCACTTCGAGGCCTTCGCGGCGGAGCGCGGCACGGCCTTCGCCGTCGAAGGCCCCGAGTCGCTCGCAGCCCGCGTCGATCCCGGGAAGCTCCAGCGCGTCCTGTTCAACCTCCTCTCGAACGCCTTCAAGTTCACGCCGGCCGGGGGGCGGATCCGCTGCTCCCTGCGCGCGGTCACGGCCGCGGGCGCGGAGGTCACGCCGGGCTTCGCGCTCGAGGTCGCGGACAGCGGACCGGGCGTGCCGGAGGCGCAGCGGGAGTCGGTCTTCGCCCGCTTCGCGCGCGGGGACGACGAGGCGGCGCGCCGCGTGGGCGGGACCGGGCTCGGCCTCGCCATCGCCAAGGAGTTCGTGGAGCTGCACGGCGGCCGGATCGAGGTGGACGAGGCGCCGGAGGGCGGCGCGCTCTTCACGGTCCACCTGCCCCCGCAGGCCCGCAAGGAGGAGCTCCCCCCGGGCGCCGCGGGCGGGGAGGGCGACTACGGGTCCGGGGTCGTCGAGGAGCTTCGGACCGCCGCGGATCCGCCGGACGAGGTCTCGCGCGGAGGGCTGGACAGGCCGCGCGTGCTCGTCGTGGAGGACAACGCGGAGATGCGCCGCTTCGTCGCCGAGGTGCTCTCCGGCGAGTTCGAGGTCTCGACCGCTCCCGACGGGGAGGCCGGCCTGGTGGAGGCGCTCGCACGGCCGCCGGACGCGGTCGTCACGGACGTGATGATGCCGCGCATGAGCGGCGACGCGCTCGTCCGCGCCATGCGCGAGCGCCGCGAGCTCGACGGCGTCCCGGTGCTCGTGCTCACCGCGAGGGCGGACGACGCGCTCCGCGCCCAGCTCCTCCGGGAAGGCGCGCAGGACTACCTCATGAAGCCGTTCGTGGCCGAGGAGGCGCGGGCCCGGGTCGCGAACCTCGTCTCCGTGAAGCGCGCCCGGGAGGTCCTGCAGCGCGAGCTCGACTCCCAGACGCACGACGTCGTCGCGCTCGCCGGAGCGCTCGCGGCGCGCAAGCGCGAGCTCGAGGCCGCGCTCGAGGTGGCGCGGCGCGCGCAGGAGGACGCGGAGCGGGCGAACGCGGTAAGGACCCACTTCCTCCGCCTCGTCTCCCACGAGCTGCGGACTCCGCTCACGACCCTGCACCTCCAGCTCCAGCGGCTCACCCGCGACGCCGAGCATCCGCTCGAGGAGCACCAGCGCGCGATCCTGCGCCGCGGGGTGTTCGCCGCGACCCGGCTCACCGGGCTCGTCGAGGCGCTCCTGCACCAGGCCCAGCTCGCGAGCGGCCGGCTCGCGGCCGAGGTCGAGGACGTCGATCTCGGGGCGCTGGTCGCGAAGGTCGTGGAGGAGCAGCGCCCGCAGGCGGAGGACAAGGGGATCGAGCTCGTCCTCCGCGCGCCGGATCACGTCCCATGGATCGAGACGGAGCCGCGGTTCCTGCGCCTCATCCTCGCGAACCTCGTCGGGAACGCCATCAAGTTCACCACCGCCGGCGCGGTGGAGGTCGCGATCGAGAGCCGCGGCGACGAGCTCCGCGTGCAGGTGAAGGACTCCGGACCGGGCATCGCGCCGGAGGATCGCTCCCGCCTCTTCGAGCCCTTCGAGCGCAGCGCGCGCGCCGCCGAGCAATACGTCCCGGGGCTCGGTCTCGGCCTCACGGTCGCGCGGGACCTCGGGGCCGCGATCGGCGCGCGCGTGGAGCTGGCGTCCTCCTCCGGGATGGGGAGCACCTTCGTCGTGGCGCTCCCGAGCGGCCAGCCCGCGGCGGCGCGCGGGGCGGTCGCGCGGCGCCGGCCGGAACGCGAGCGGTGAGCGGAGCGCAGGCCGTCGGCCGGCGCCTCGGTCGGTGTGCTCCGGGTGGGTTTCCGCTCCTGGTATAGGGCGATCGCGCGAGGCGCCGTCACGGAGCGGCGCGCCCGAGCTCCTTGCGCATGGGGCGCCTGCTGCCCACGTGAAGTGGTGCGCCTGCGCCCGGATCCGGCCATGGCCTCGCTCGCCAAGATCTCCCGCCCGCGGCTGCCTGCCGTCGTGCCCCGCGCGCGGCTCTTCGCGCGGCTCGACGAGGCGCGAGCGGCGACCTGGATCGCCGGGCCTCCCGGCGCGGGGAAGACGACGCTCGCCGCGAGCTACGTGACGGCCCGCGCGCTGCGCTGCCTCTGGTACCAGCTCGATCCCGGCGACGCCGACCCCGCGACCTTCTTCTACTATCTCGTCCAGGCGTCGCGGCGCGCGACGCCCGGCTCCCGGCGGCCGCTCCCGCTCTTCACCCCTCCGTATCACGGTGGGCTCCAGACCTTCGCGCGCCGCTTCTTCCGCCAGCTCTGGGCCAGCATCAAGGTGCCGTTCGTCTTCGTGCTCGACGGCCTGCACGAGGTGCCGCCTGGTTGCGAGCTCCCCGACCTGCTGCGCGAGGCGCTCCCCGAGCAGTCCGCGGCCGTGAGGCACCTCGTGCAGCTGTTCCGCGAGGCGTCGGCCGCGTCGAACGCGCCCGAGCACACGGCCGCATCGGTGGCGCAGCCGGTGCAGAGGCCGTCGAGGCAGAGCGCGCCCGCGGCGCAGTCGTAATCGGCGAAGCAGCCGCCGGGCTCGACGGGGGCTCGCTGCTGCGGCCACGGGAGAAGCTCCATGGCTGCGGCGGGCCCAGGTGGCTGCGCGGTCTGCGCGCGCCCCCTCGGCGCGCGAGACGTCCGTGATCCGCGCTACACGAGATCACGCTGCGCGGCCTCCGGGCGTTGGTGTGCCGAGGACGCGGTTCCCGAGAACCGACGCGCAGGGCCGGGCGGAGCGTCGGCGGCGGCCCTCCGGTCCCCGCTCGGCCTCCGGCGTTAGGCCCAAGTCCCGCTCGGCGCGGGCACGCGATCGTGTGGAGGGGAGGCGCGGATGTGGATCGCGGCGCGAATAGGGCGCCCGCCCATCTGCCCCCGCGAGCGCCGCTCGCCGGAGCGGCGCCGTCACGTAGAGTCGCCGAAGCAGGAGAACGGAAGCCCTCGCGGTCGACGCGCCGGTATGCGGCGGCCGGTCGTGGGCGGCTACACGGAGCGTCACCATGGCCGACGTCGTTCGATCCGTCACCGTACCGCTCGACCCCTTCGTCTCGTCCGTTCCCGCTGGCGTGAAGGTCCCCGCCCGGATCGACTTCCGGGTCGCCCTCGCGCTCGTCGGCACGGACGCGGGCTTCGTGCTCCTGCACCTCGGCAGGCACTTCGGGTGGCTCCCGGACGATCCCATGCTCTCGCTGTCCCAGGACGGCGGCTACGCGGAGTGGTTCCAGTACGCGAAGGAGCTCTCCGTGCTCCTGCTCCTCGGGATCGCCGGCGTCCGCAAGCGGAGCACGCTCCTCGCCGTCCTGGCGCTGCTCTACCTGTACCTCCTCCTCGACGACTCGCTGCGGATCCACGAGGTCATGGGCTCGGCGGTGGCGGCCTCGGGGCTGCTCCCGGAGAAGCTCGGACAGCCTGCGTGGGCCGCGGCCGTCGGGTCGATGTTCCTCGTACCGCTCGGTCTCGGCTATCTCCGGAGCGACGCGGACACGAGACGCTTCGCGCGCTGGCTCCTCGGGCTCACGGCCCTGCTCGCGGCGTTCGGGGTCGTGGTCGACTTCGCGCTGGCGGGACTCCGCGGCGGCGCGCTGATCGAGGAGATCGGCGAGCTGCTCGTGATGAGCGCCACCGTCACGTTCGTGCTCGGGGTCTTCCCACCCGCCTGTCCCCGCGCGGCGCTTGAGCGGGGACACCTCGGGTAGGCGGGGGAGGGGACCGAGGGGTCGATGGTCCCGGAGGCTCACCCGCACGCCTCAGGCCGCAGGCAGGTTCAGGCGGCGGAGCAGGGCGGGATATCGGGGATCGGATCGCAGGCTGCGCAGGAAGGGGTCGCGGGTGACGAGCACGAGGCCGGCGTCTTGCGACGTCCGGGCCCGCTCGAGCCAGGCGAACGCTCTTTCGTGCTCGCCGCGCCACGCGTGGATCTCGGCGAGCTGGTACGGCATCGAGGACGCGAACCTGGCCTCGAGCGCCTCGAGCGCGACGCGTGAGCGCGAGGCGTGGCCGAGCGCGTGATGTGCGATCGCTGCGATCGTCAGCCCGAACCCCTCGTGCGCCTGCGACGTGTGCGGCGCGAAGACGGCGGTCGCCTGGATGGCGCGACCGCTCAGGACCAGCGCCGCGGACCGCCAGAACGCGGCGTAGGGATTCCCGGGATCGAGCTCGAGCGCCCGCTCCGCGGCCCGCGCGCACTGCTCGACGTCTCCCGTGCCGGCGTACGTCATCGCGAGGTACGTCCAGGCGAGCGCGTCGAGCGGATCGAGCTCGGTCGCCCTCACCAGCGACGCGAGCCCTTCCTCGACCCGGCCGAACGGGACGAGGACCATGCACGCGTGGTCCCGCACCACGCGCGCGTCGCCCCGCCCGAGGGCGACGGCGCGCTCGAGGTCCTCGCGGCCCGCGGCGAAATCCCACCGGAGGAGCATCCGCAGGGTTCCGCGCGTGCTCCACGCCGTCGCGAGCCCCGGATCGAGCGCGACGGCGCGCTCCGCCGCCTCGAGCGCGCGCCCCCGCCACCCGGTCCGGGAGGCCGCGTCGGCCACCAGGTCGGAGGCCCAGAGGAGCGCCTCCGCGAGGTCCCCCCACGCCGGCGCGTAGCCGGGATCGAGCGCGATGACCTTCTCGTAAGCGCTCGTCGCGCCGGCCTGGCCCAGCAGATCGCGTCGCTCGAGCAGCCGGCGCGCGATGAGGTAGGCGTCGTACACCTCCGGGCGCGCGGTGCGATGGGACTCGACCGACGGCGCCTCGCCGCGCGCGAGCCGGACCTCGAGCGCGGCGACGACCGCGCTCGCGATGCCCTCCTGGACCGCGAACACGTCCGTCAGCTCCCGGTCGTACGTCTGCGACCAGAGCGTGAACCCGTCGGACGCGCTCAGGAGCTTAGCGGTGATGCGCGCTCGGTCGCCGGCGCGGCGCACGCTCCCCTCGAGCACGTTCGTGACCCCGAGCTTGCGCCCGATCGTCGCCGCGTCCTCACGCGAGTCGCGGAAGGAGAAGGACGAGGTCCGCCCGGCGACGTGGAGCCCGCGGACCCGCGTGAGCGCGTGCAGGATCTCCTCTGCGACCCCGTCCGAGAAGAATTCCTGGCCGGGATCCGGGCTCATGTTCGCGAACGGCAGCACCGCGATCGATGGCGGGCCGGAGCCGCGGCCGTGCGGCTCGTATCGTGTGTCGCGCCAGGAGGCGGAAGATGGCGTCGGCGCCGCTGCGGGACCGCGCTCGAGCGCGGCGAGCGCGGCGACGACCTCGCCGCCGTCCCGAGGGCGCTCCACCGGATCGGCCGCGAGCATCCGCGTGACGAGCGGAGCGACCGAAGGGGGCTCGGGGACCCTGAGCACGGCGCCCTCGACGTCGCCCTCGCCGTCCCGCGGCGGCGGCTCCGCCCCGGAGCATCTGGAACAGGAGGACGCCGAGCGCGAACACGTCGGTGCGCTCGTCCTCCGGGGCGCCCCGCACCTGCTCGGGCGCCATGTGACCAGGGGTTCCGCCCGGCATCGCGCGGTGCGCGAACGCTTGCGCCATCCCGAGATCGAGGACCTTCACGCGCCCGTCGCTGCACAGGAAGACGTTTCCGGGCTTGAGATCGCGGTGGACGACGCCGCTCGCGTGCGCGTGCGCGACCCCTCGGGCGACCTCGAGCGCGATGCGCAGCGCCTCGCGCGGCGGGAGCGGCCCGCGGGCGAGGCGGGCTCCGAGCGTCTCTCCCCGGAGGAGCTCGAGGACCAGGAAAGGGCCCGCCGGTGCGCGCCCGAAATCGAAGAGCGTGACGACGTTCGGGTGCGAGAGGCTCGCCGCGATCGCCGCCTCTCGCAGGAGGGGATCCTCTGCGACGTCGCGCCCAGCCCCGCGGCGGAGCGCCTTGAAGGCGACGCCGCGGCCCAGCTCCCGGTCGCGCGCTTCCCAGACGATCCCGAAGCCGCCGCGTCCGAGCTCGCGAATCAGCTCGAACCTGCCGATGACTGCTCCCGGCCGGAGCTCGGCCTCCCACGCGCCCTCGGGCGCCCGCGCGAGCTCCGCGAGCAAAGCCGAGAGCGCGCCGGGGTCTTGACGCGACGACGGCTCAGCGACGCTGCGCACGCCCTGCTCCGGCATGAGAGACCCTCAACCCAGCCAGCGAGACGATAGCTCCGCGGAGGCTCCAGGGGCGTCCGCCGAACGCGGGAATGCTGCGCAGCTGCCCTGCGATGGCACGCCCGGCGCGGGTCGATGACGGCAAGACGAGGGCACGGGCAGCCGTCCCCCGCCTCGCTCCCAGGCGGGCAACTCGCAGCGCGGACCGACTGACCGGGCTACGACCGCGCGATGACCGAACGAGACAAGATGGCTGCGGGCGAGCTCTACCTGGCCTCGGACCCGGAGCTCGTTCGAGCGCGTTCCCGCGCTCGCCGCCTGATCAAGCATCTGTCCGAGGTGGATGCCGACGATCTGGATGCTCGCAACGCCGTCCTCTCGGACCTGCTCGGCTCGATGGCATCGGGCGTCTACGTCGAGCCGCCGCTGTTCGTGGACTACGGGTTCAACGTGAGCCTCGGAGCGCGTACCTACCTCAACACCGGCTGCATCCTGCTCGACTGCAACCGCATCGACGTCGGTGAGGACGTGCTCATCGGCCCGGCGGTCCAGGTCTACACGGCGACGCACCCCGTCGATCCCGGCGAGCGAGCTCGAGGGCTGGAGCGGGCCCTCGCCGTTCGCATCGAGTCGCGGGTGTGGATCGGAGGCGCAGCGGTGATACTCCCCGGCGTCACGGTGGGTGAGGGCTCGACGATCGGCGCGGGGAGCGTCGTCACGGCAGACGTACCGCCGCGCTGCGTCGCTGCGGGAAACCCTTGCAAGGTGATCCGCCGCCTCGGCTGAGGGGCGTATTCTCCACGGTCCCCGGTGCTGCTTCACGTCTGCGCTGCAAACCGGATGGAGTTCCGATGATCGATCACGTGAGCGTCATCGTCAGCGACTACGCGAAGAGCAAGGCCTTCTACCTGCAGGCGCTCGCGCAGACCGGCCATTCGCGGCTGGTGGAGCTCCCTGCCGCGCGCGATGGCCATGCGCTGACCGCCGGCTTCTGTCATGCCGACGGATCCGATTTCTGGATCAGCCAGGGCGATGCGATCACACCGCCCATCCACATCGCATTTCGCGTGTCCTCGCGCGCAGCGGTGGATGCCTTCCACAAGGCGGCCATCGCAGCAGGCGGCAGGGACAACGGTGCGCCGGGCCTGAGGCCGCACTACCACCCGAACTACTACGGCGCCTATGTGCTCGATCCGGACGGTCACAACATCGAGGCTGTCTGTCACGACGCGCAGTGACGTCGGGCGGGACGCGGCGGTGGCAAGCGATCCGCGGGATGTCGCAACACCCTCGACGCACGTCCCACGAACGACGACCCGGGCAACGGAGGCGCAGAAAGGCGCGTCTCCGTAAACCCGAGTCGGAATCAATGGATGGTGAGTGACCCCACGGGGATTCGAACCCCGGTTGCGGCCTTGAAAGGGCCGAGTCCTGGGCCTCTAGACGATGGGGTCGGGCGGTCTAGTACCCGACAAGGCGGCGTCTGTCAAAGGGTCGGCGCTCGCCGGGCGTCGGTTCAGACGCGACGGGCGGCGGCGGGGTGCGCCGGTGCGCCGCGCGGGCGGTAGACGGTCCCGCGGACGTGGTCCCAGAGCGGGAACGTCACGTTGAAGTTCCAGCGCTGCATGAGGCTCGTCGCGTGGTGCAGCTGGTGGTGGCGGCGCAGGTAGCCGATCGCGCGGGTGCGGCCGATGGGGCTCTCCTCGGGCAGGTGATAGGCGAGGTGGAGCCACTCGTACGAGAGCACGTAAAGGACGACCGTCGCGACCCACAGCGCGGCGAGGTTCGGCTGGCGGAGCCAGAGGAACAGGAGCGCCATCGGCGAGGTGAGGATCACGATGCCGAACACCGCGTACGCGGGGAGGAGCACGAGCTTCAGCTCCTTCGCGCTGCGGAGCGCCATGTCCTGGCCGACGAACACGGCGTGGTGCTGCGGCGTGTGGCGTGTGTAGAAGACCTCGAGCCAGCGCACGCGCCGGTGCAGGAGCCCGCGGTGCACGTGCCACTCGACGGCGTTGCCGAAGGCGAAGAAGACAGGGACGAGCAGGAGCTGCCAGGCGGTCAGGCCCTCGACGCGCGAGAGGGCGAGGGCCGCGAGAGCGAGGCCGCCGAGGCTCGGCAGCAACAGGTGCAGCGTGGGCGAGTAGGTGCTCGGGATGCGCCCCATGAGCTCGGCGCGGAGCTCCTCGCGCGACGCGTGCGTCATTTGGCGGCCTTGCCTCCGGGCGGCGCAGGAGCGCCCTTCTCCCTGGAAGGTAGGGGGCGGCCGTTCGGCCCGCAACGCGACACGCGGGAAGCGTACCCGGAGCGCGTCGGGGGCGGCGGCGCCCCGACGCGGCGCGCCAGGTGTCAGCGGGCGCCTTCCTCGAACAGCCAGGTCGACAGGTAGCGCTCGCCCGTGTCCGGCAGCACCACGACGACGAGCTTGCCGGCATTCTCCGGCCGGCGGGCCACCTCGCGCGCCGCCCAGGCGGCGCCGCCGCAGGAGATTCCGGAGAGGATGCCCTCCTCGCGGCAGAGGCGCCGCGCCATCTCCCCGGCCGGATCGTTCCCGACCGTGATCACCTCGTCGATGAGGTTCACGTTGAGGACCTTCGGCACGAACCCCGGGCCCCAGCCCTGGATCTTGTGCGGCCCGCCCTTGCCGCCGGAGAGGACCGGCGAGTCGGCGGGCTCGGCGGCGACGATGCGGATCCCCGGCTTCCGCGCCTTCAGGACCTCGGCGCAGCCGGTGACCGTGCCGCCCGTGCCCGTGCCGGCGACGA
The DNA here is from genome assembly GCF_022690745.1 of Anaeromyxobacter sp. SG64. NCBI lineage: Bacteria > Pseudomonadati > Myxococcota > Myxococcia > Myxococcales > Anaeromyxobacteraceae > Anaeromyxobacter > Anaeromyxobacter sp. SG64. The sequence continues at coordinate 31,755 of NZ_JALCZB010000012.1, forward strand.
GGATGTCGATGCGACCGTCGGTGTCTCGCCAGATCTCCTCGGCGGTGGTGCGGCGGTGGATCTCCGGGTTCGCCGGGTTCTCGAACTGCTGCAGGACGAGGTAGCGGCCGTCCTCGGCGGCGAGGTCCTCCGCCTTCTTGATGGCGCCCTTCATGCCCTCCGGCCCGGGCGTGAGGACGAGCTTCGCGCCGAGCGCGAGGAGGAGCTTGCGCCGCTCGATGCTCATCGTCTCCGGCATCGTGAGCACGATGGGGATGCCCTTCGCCGCGGCCGCGAAGGCGAGGCCGATGCCGGTGTTGCCGCTCGTGGGCTCGAGGAGGATGGTGTCGGGCTTGATGCGCCCGTCGCGCTCGGCCGCCTCGATCATCGCGACGCCGATCCGGTCCTTCACCGACGAGCACGGGTTGAAGCTCTCGAGCTTGGCGGCGACGTTGGCGCGCGCGCCATCCATCACCCGGTTGAGCCGCACGAGCGGCGTGTTGCCGATGAGCTTCGTCACGTCGTCCGCGATGCGCATCCCGTGTCCTCTCGCGAGCGGTCCCGGCGCGGGTTCCGCTATAACGGACGCCATCTTTAAAAGCGGATGCGAGTCCTGTCAAGCAGAGGCTCGCCGGGCGGGCGACCCGCACCGGGAGAGACGGTCGCCAGGGTGAGCGCGGGCCGGCGGCGGGGCGCGGCATGCGCCTCGCCCGCAACCCACGCGAGCCAGGTGCCTCCCCGGCCGTCGCGCGCACGGTAGGCCCGCAGCGCGGCCCGAGCTCGACTCCGGCGCCTCGCGAGCGCGGCGCTGTCCGGGGGCGCCGCGCTTGCACGGGGGCGCCGCATGCGACGCCCTCTGGCCGCGCTCGCCGCGGCGCTCCTCACCGGCTGCCAGCCCCTGCTCGACGTCCCCGCGCGCGCGCCCGAGGTGCGGGCGGTGCGGATCGTCACCTGGAACGTCCACGATCTCTTCGACGCCGAGGACCGCCTCCTGCCGCCCGGCGCGGAGGACGAGGTGCCCTCGACCGCAGAGGTGGAGGCGAAGCTCGGCGCGCTCGCGGCGGTGCTCGCTCGCCTCGACGCCGACGTGGTGCTGCTGCAGGAGGTCGAGAACCTCGCGCTGCTCGAGGCGCTCGCGGAGGGCGCGGGATACGAGGTCGCGCGGCTCGTCGAGGGCAACGACCCGCGGGGCATCGACGTCGCGGCGCTCTCGCGCCGGCCGATCTCGCGCTACGTGAGCCACGCCGGGGAGCGCGACGCGGCGGGCCGGGTGCTCTGGCCGCGCGACTGCGCGGAGGTCCACCTCGCCGCGGGCGCCACGCGGCTCGCGATCGTCATGAGCCACCTCAGCTCGCGCCTCTCGGACGACGGCACCCGTCGCGCGGCCCAGGCGGCGCGCATGCGCGAGATCGCCGACGCGCTCGCCATGGCGGATCCGGACGCGGTCGTGCTCGCCGGCGGCGATCTCAACGACCCGCCCACGGCGCCCGCCCTCGGGCCGCTCGCCGCCGACGGCTCGTACCTCGATCCGCTGCCTGCCGAGGCGACGACCTGGTCCACGGGGGTGGCCGCCGAGCGGCTGGACGCGCTGCTCGTCGCGCGGGGGCACGCGGGCGCGGTCGTGCGCGCGGAGGTCGTGCACGGGACCGACGTCGCCCGCGCGTCCGACCATCAGCCGATCGTGCTGGACCTCCGTCTGCCGTGACATCGCGCGGGCGGCAGGGACTCCCCACCTTGAAAGGGAAGGGGACTTTCGATGGCGAAACAACGGACACCGAAGGACGAGCTGGGCACCGAGCCGGGGCTCGCGGGCGGGCCCGGACCGAAGCCGCCCGGCTTCGACGATGGGACGCCGCGCATCCTGGGGGACGGCTCGCCGGGCTACCCGCCCGAGGGAGCGCTCGAGCCCCGGGACGAGGAGGTCGAGAACCGGAAGGGTGAGCCGGTGGAGCACCCGCACCATCCCGCCCCCCGGGGCCCGAGGCGCGGGAGCGAGGGGTGAGCCGCAGGTTCGCGGGGAGGGTGGTCGTCGTCACCGGGGCCGCCGCCGGGCTCGGCCGCGCCATCGCGCGGGCGTTCGGCGCGGAGGGGGCGCGGGTGGGGCTGCTCGCGCGCGGGAGCGAGGCGCTCGAGAACGCGGCGGCCGAGATCCGCGCCGCCGGCGGCGAGGCGCTGGTCCTGGTGGCGGACGTGGCGGACGATCGCGCGGTCCAGGCGGCGGCCGACGCGGTCGTCGGTCAGTGGGGCGCCATCGATCTCTGGGTCAACGACGCGATGGTCAGCGTCTTCTCGCCCGTGATGGAGATGACCGCCGACGAGTACCGGAGAGTCACCGAGGTCACCTACCTCGGCGTCGTCCACGGCACGCGCGCCGCGCTCCGGCACATGCTCCCGCGCGACCGCGGGCACGTGATCCAGATCGGCTCGGCGCTCGCCTACCGGTCCATCCCGCTCCAGAGCGCCTACTGCGCCGCCAAGGCCGCGGCGCGGGGCTTCACCGACGCCCTCCGCTGCGAGCTCCACCACGACCGCTCGCGCGTGAAGCTCTCGATGATCCATCTCCCTGCCGTGAACACCGCGCAGTTCGACCTCGTCCGCACGCGGCTTCCCGGGCACCCGAAGCCCGTGCCGCCCATCTACCAGCCCGAGCTCATCGCCGGCGCGGTGCTCCGCGTGGCGGGGCGCCCGGTGCGGGAGCTCTGGCTCGGCTGGCCCACCGCGCGGGCGATCCTCGGCCAGTTCGTCATCCCCGGCCTGCTCGATCGCTACCTCGGGCGGATCGGCTACCGCGCCCAGCAGGCCGACTTCCCGCCGGAGCCGGGCCGGCCCGACGACGTCGACGCGCCCGTCCCGGGCGATCCGGGCGCGCGCGGCGAGTTCGATCGCGAGGCGCACGCGACGAGCCTGTCGATGTGGCTGCAGCTCCGGCGCGGCGCGATCCTCGCGTCGCTGGCGGCCGTCGCCCTCGCAGGGTGGGGCGCCCGGCGGCTCGGGGCGCGCTGAGTAGGGAGGGGAAGCGTATCAGCTCTCCTTCGAGCCCACCGGCGGCGCGTGCGCCGCGAGGAACCGCGCGACCCGCGCGCGCACGAGGTCGCGGTGCGTGAAGATGGCGACGTGCTCGCCGCCCTCGATCTCGAGCAGCTCAGCGCCCGGGACCCGCGCCGCGAGCTCCTGGCCTTGCGCGAACGGCGCCGCGCTGTCCCGCGTCCCGTGCACGACCAGGAGCGGCGCCGCGATCCGCTCGAGCGGGAACGACAGGTCGCTGCGCGTGGCGGCGACGTCGAGCTCCGTGCCGGGCATGCGGAGCGCCATCCGATCCATCGTGCTGAGCTGCAGCTCCCTGAGCAGCGGGCCTGCTTCGGGATCGCCGAGCGTCCGCGCGCGCACCGCCGGGTCCCGGATCGGCCGGCGCGCTGACGCCTCCGGATCCCGCTCCGCCTTCCGGCGCATCGCGGCGACGAGCGGGCCGCAGCGCGCGGTCAGCTTCATGACGTACCACGCGAGCGGCAGGCGCTGCTCGACGCGCCGGCAGACAGACGACACGATCACGAGGCCCCAGCAGCGATCGGGGTGGCTGAGCGCGAACTGGAGGGCGGACGGGCCGCCGCCCGAGACGGCCATCACGGCGGCGCGCTCGACGCCGAGCGCGTCGAGCAGGTCGCGGTAGAGATCGGCCTGCTCGGCCAGCGTCCGGCCGGCGGAGAGCGGCGTGCCGAGGTAGCCCGGGCGCGAGGGCGCGACGTACCGGAACCCCGGCGCGCCGATCGTCCGCGCGAGGATGAGCCCTTGGTCGTGGCCGCCCATCGCGCCGTGGAGCGATAGCACCGCGGGACCCTCGCCCGAGATGGCGCACTCGACGGGCCCGCGCCGCGTGCTCACCATGCGCGGTGAGCCGTCAGCCGCCGCCGTCCGTCCTGCGTTCGATTCGAGCTCACGTTCCGCGCGCATGCCGTCCTCCTGGGGTGCGCGCCGTTCGTAGCGCGGCCCGGACGGCGCCGTCTTGTGGAAATGCGACACGCCGCCCCGGCGATCCGCGCGCTACGGCCTCACGCGGTGCACGACCCGCGTGTCCCCGCGCGCGAGCGTCCGGCTGCGAGCGGCGTCGTCGTCGGCGGGGAGCCGACCCGTCAGCGCCTTGAAGTCATGGACGAGGTGCGGCTGGTCCGCGTAGCCGCACGCATGGGCGAGGTCGGCCAGGTTCCCGTACCCGCCGGCGTGGAGCGCGCCCAGCACGTGGCGGAGGCGGACGAGCCGCGCCACCCGCTTCGGCGTCATTCCGAAGGCGTCCAGGAACAGCCGCTCCAGGCTGCGGACGTGGAGGCCGACGGCGGCGGCGAGCGCGTCCACCCTGACCCGTCCGCCCCGGGCCTCGAGGAGGAGCGCGGCCTGGCGGCACCGCTCGTCTTCCACGAGCGGTCGCGCCGCCCGCCGCACGAGCGCCTCGAGCGCGCGCTGCCGCGAGGCGAGGTCCGGAAGCGCGCCGAGCCGTTCGGCGATCACCTCGAGCGGCTCGCCCGCGAGCCGGTCGAGCTCGACGCAGCCGTCGGTGAGCTCCGAGGAGCGGACGTCGGCGAGGCGGGGAGCCTGACCGGCGCGGAAGCGGATCCCGAGGTACTCCGCGCCTGCGGCGCGCTCGATCGTGGCCCGCTCGGTCGCGGGCCCGAGCAGCACCAGCCGGGACCCGGTCTCGGACCGCCGCAAGACGAGGTGCACGCCGGCGTCGGGGAAGAACTCGTGGCGCGTCGTGCCGGGGCCGGCGCCCACGGCGGACCAGCAGAGATCGATCCGTCCGGCGAGGTCCGGGGCAGGCGGCGTGAACACGGCCGCGGGGGCCGTCGCGCCGGCAGCCGCGCCCAGGCCCGGCGCACCCGCTTCGCGTCCGGCCGGCGCGGCTCGATCGTGGGCTGATCTCGCGTTGCGCACGTCGCGTTCACCCCGGAGCGGCGCCGGCGCCGATCGGTCGGTGCTCGACCACCTGCCGGCTCTCGCTCAGGACGCTGCGGCTAATGAGGCGCCTGGGAATCGAACCCAGAACCACCGGCTTAAAAGGCCGATGCTCTGCCAGTTGAGCTAGCGCCTCGAGGCTCCGCACTTCTTAGCTAATCACGCCGGGCGATGCATCGCCCTCCTTCACGTCCGTGCCGAAGATCGACAGGAGGAGCCCGCGGTCGCGCCGGAACCCGGCCATGATCCGGTGACTCGCCCCCGTGTGTCGCGTCGCTTGATACCACGTGGCCGGCGAGGAACGCTGCACGAGTTGAGCGCCGCCGGAGGAGCTCGTGGAGCAGCGGGACCGGACGAGGCTCGCGGCCGGCGGGTGCGCCCCGTGGACGTCGCTTGCCCGAGTCGCGAGTCGATGAGCGCGCTCTTCACTGCGGCGGTCATCGGCGTCACGTGACTGGCGCCCCCGCGCAGCCTGCCCCCGCCTGACCGGGATGCGCCCGGCGTGGCGTCCGCTCTCTGAGACCGTGGACGACTCTGGAGAACGCTACTCGCACCGTCACGGAGCCGCGTCGCGCGCCACGAATTGCGAGCGCGATGTGTGCACGCAGATGGGCGCCTTCCGCATCGCTTGCGCACCCCTGGTGGGTGGCGCACGTCCCGGATCGCTTGCTGGCGTGGTGAGGCGCGCATGTTGCTACACCCCCGCGTTCAACCCCGAGCCACGCGAGCGTCGACATGCGGATCGGAATCCTTGCCTTTGCGAGCGCAGGCCTGCTCGCCGTCACCGCCTGCGGAGGGTCGTCGACGACGAACCCGAGCAACAGCTCGACGACAGCCGACAGGACGCAGATAGCGGATTACCAGGACCTGACGGCGCGCGTGCAGTCGGCGGCGCTTTCCTATCGCGCGACGATGGGCGCTTCCACGATGACGGTCACGGGTTGCCCGGCGGCGCACGACGCCTACGACGCGCAGGTGCGTCCGTGGATCTCGCAGATGGTCCAGCTGAGCGGCGCGATGGACGGCTTCATCGGTGCGCACGACGGCGTCGCGTACGTGGACATGAGCTGCGTCGCGAGCGCGATGCTCGCCGAGCTCGACGCGCACGGCCGCGTCGCGTGCACCTTCGCGAGCCTGACCGACGACCAGGCGGAGGCCTTCCGTCACGCGGACGTCATGGCCTCGTACTCCGCGCACGTCTACGCGCGGTGCGGACAGATGATGAGCGGTCTCGACGGCTACGGCTACGGCTGGGGACCGATGGCGAACGGATGCGGCGGTGGCCCGGGCGTCGTCCCCGGCCCGAGCGGCGATCCCGTCGCTCTCGGCGAGCGCATCTTCGACTGGGGGATCGGCGCTGACGGACAGCCGATCGTCCGCAGCGGCGGCTTCGGGATGATGATGATGACCAGGAGCGGCTGCGCAGGCTGTCACGGGTCCGATGGGCATGGCCTCCGCACCATGATGTTCACGACGCCGAACATCACGTACCCGAACCTCACGGACCCGTCCGGCCTGCGCGAGCCCGACGGCACTCGAGGCCCCACGTATACGGACGAGCTCATCCGCCGCGCGGTCGTCGAGGGCGTCGGCGCCGACGGCGAGACGCTCGACCCCCGCATGCCGCGCTGGCAGCTGAGCGGGCAGGATTGGGACGATCTGCTCCTGTTCCTGAAGACGCTGCGGTGAGGTCCTCCGCGGCCGCTTGACCGAGCGGAGCCGATTTCGTAGTTTCGAAGTCGTGGAAGTGACTTCCGCCCGACCCCGCCGTGCCCGTCCCCCGCGCCTCGACGCGTCGGGTGAGTGCGCGGTGGTGTGCGTGGACGCGCGCAGGGTCGCCGCGGTTCGCGCCGCGGCCCCGGACGACGCGGCCATCTTGCAGGTCGCCGAGCGGTTCTCGGCGCTCTCCGATCCCACCCGGGTCCGCATCCTGCACGCGCTCTGCCGCGCCGAGCTGTGCGTCTGCGATCTCTCGAAGGTCGCGGGGCGCTCGATGCCCGCCACCTCGCAGCAGCTGCAGCTCCTCCGCAGGCTCGGCCTCGTGAAGTTCCGAATGGACGGCAAGCTCGCGTACTACAGCCTCGCCGACGCGTGGGTCCGGGAAGCGCTCGAGACCGCGCTCGAAGGGACGCGGTGAGCATGCGCCTCCTGCGTGTGCTCGTCCTCGTCGCCGTCGGCGTGTTCACGTCGGGCGTCCCCCAGGTCCTCACGGCCGCGCTGGACGACGACTGCGCAGCGGCGTGCGACGGCGCGCTGGACGGCAAGCACTGTCCGCCGAACTGCGCCCAGGGCATCTGCGCGAACGTGCATGCATCCCTCGCCGTGGTCGGCGCGCCGTGCCCCGGCCCGGCAGCAGCGACGATCGTGCGCAGCGTCGTCGTCGCGCAGGCGTCGCCTCGGCTCCCGGTGGTGACGGCCGGCGTGTTTCACCCGCCGAGAGCCTGACGCGCTCCCATCACGGGAGCAGTGTGCCCGCTCGAGCGGGTTTCCCCGTCCTTCGTCCAAAGTCCACGACGCGCCCGCGCGATAGCGCGGTCCGCTCGCCGCGCCCACTGCGCGGAAGGAGAAGAGTCCATGCGCACGATCGTCCTCGCGCTCGGCTTGGTCACCCTGTTCACCTCCGCCGTCCCGGGCCGTGCCGCCGAGCCGGCCGCGCGCGCGGCGGACTCCACCGCGGCCAGGTGCGAGCACGGCGTGAAGAAGACGCTCTGCGCGCGGTGCAACCCGAAGCTCGTCCCCGTGTTCAAGGCGAAGGGCGACTGGTGCGGGGAGCACGGCGTGCCCGAGAGCCAGTGCGCCCGGTGCAACCCGAAGCTCGCGAAGGAGGGCGTGAAGTGACCCGGGTCGCCCTGACGGTAGCGCTCGCCGCGGTCGTCGCCGGGGCAGGTTGCACGCGCACGGCGCCGGGCGCGGAGGGACCGCACGGCGGCACCTCGGAGAAGGCGGAGCACGCCGCGAGCGCCGAGGCGCCGAGGCTCTGCGAGCACGGCGTCCCCGCGGACCTGTGCACGAGGTGCAACCCGGACCTCATCCCGGCGTTCAAGGAGATGGGCGACTGGTGCAACGAGCACGGCGTCCCCGAGTCGCAGTGCGTGAAGTGCAACCCAGGGCTCACGTTCGCGGCCGCGAAGACGACGGCGAAGGCCGCGCCGGGCCCCTTGCCCTGGTGCAAGGAGCACGCGGTCCCCGAGGAGATGTGCACGAAGTGCCGGCCGCAGCTCATCGCGAAGTTCATCCAGGCCGGCGACTACTGCCGCGAGCACGGGTATCCCGAGTCCGTGTGCCCGTACTGTCACCCCGAGAAGGTGAAGGCCGCCGGGCACGAGCTCCCCTCGTTTCCGGAGCCGGGGACGAAGATCCGCCTCGCCTCCGCAGAGCTGGAGCGGGAAGCCGGGATCGTGACCACGCGCGTCGTGGAGCGTCCGTTCGCGCCGAGGATCGAGGCGGTCGGCCAGCTCGAGTTCGACCAGAACAAGCTCGCGCGGCTGTCCGCGCGCGGCGAGGCGACCGTCGTCGAGGTGAAGGTCGACGTGGGCGAGGACGTCCGCCGAGGCCAGCCGCTCGTCGTGCTCGCTTCCGGCGCCGTCGGCGGGGCGCAGTCGAGGCTCGCCGCGGCCGAGGCGCGCGCTCAGTCGGCGCGGGCAGCGCTCGCCCGTGAGGAGTCGCTCGTGGGCGACGGGATCAGCTCGCGACGCGACGTGGAGCAGGCGCGCACGGAGCTCGCCGCGGCCGAGGCCGAGCGTGACGCGGCTCGAGCCGAGCTGCGCGCCGCAGGCGCGGGCGCAGCGGGGAGCGGCGGCCGGTACGCGCTCGTCGCCCCGTTCGATGGGACCGTGGTCGCGCGGGCCGCCGTCGCGGGACGGGCGGTCTCGCCGGAGGACTCCCTCGTCGAGATCGCGGACGTCCGCACGCTCTGGGCCGTGCTCGAGGTCCCCGAGGAGCACGCGGGAGCGCTCCGCGCAGGCCAGAAGGTGACGGTTCGCGTCGACGGGTCCGGTGAGGTCCGCGAGGCGCGCGTCGCGCGCGTGCCCGCGTCGGTCGACCCGCGGACGCGAACGGTCCGCGTCCGCGTGGACCTGCCGAACCAGGACCGAGCGCTCCGGGCAGGCGCGTTCGTGCACGGCACCATCGAGGTGGCCGCGCCGCGGGGCGCCCTCCTCGTCCCGCGCGACGCGATCCAGCGGGCGCAGGAGCACGATCTCGTGTTCGTGCGGACCGCGCCGGGCCAGTACGACCCCGTCGCGGTCCGGCTCGGCGCGCGGGTCGGCGGTGACGTGGAGGTCGTCGGCGGCCTCGCGCCCGGCTCGGAGGTCGTCACGACCGGCGCGTTCGTCCTCAAGACCGAGATCCTGAAGGACTCCATCGGCGCTGGCTGCGCCGACGACTAGGAGCGACCGTGCTCACGCGAATCATCGAGTGGTCCCTCGGGCACCGCCGGGCCGTCGTCGGCGCCTGGATCGCGATCGTCGTCGCCGGGGTGCTCTCGTTCCGCGCGCTCCCCATGGACGCCTTCCCGGACACGACGCCCGTGCAGGTGCAGGTGAACACGGTCGCGCCCGCCCTGGCGCCGCTCGAGGTCGAGCGGCAGCTCACGATCCCCGTAGAGCAGGTGCTCGCGGGGCTGCCGAAGGTCGAGGACCTCCGCTCCATCTCGAAGTTCGGGCTCTCGCAGATCACCGTCCAGTTCGAGGACGGCACGGACCTGTGGTTCGCCCGGCAGCAGGTCTCGGAGCGACTCTCCCGGCTCGAGCTCCCCGCGGGCATCGAACGGCCGGCGCTCGGGCCGGTCGCGACCGGTCTCGGCGAGGTCTTCCACTATCTCGTGAAGGGGAAGGGCAGGTCGCTCGAGGAGATCCGGACCGCGCACGACTGGATCGTGGCGCCCCAGCTCCGGAGCGTCCCCGGGGTGGCCGAGGTGAACGCCTGGGGCGGCAACGAGAAGCAGTGGCACGTCGTCGTCGATCCGCGCCGCCTCCAGAAGTTCGACCTGTCGCTCGGCGACGTCTACGAGGCGCTCGAGAAGAACAACGCGAACGTCGGCGGCGGCGTCCTCGATCGCGGCGGGACGAGCCGCCTCGTGCTGGGCGTCGGCGCGCTCACGGACGGGCGCGACGTCGAAGGCGTGGTCGTCGCCGCGCACGACGGCGTGCCCGTGCGGATCCGCGACGTCGCCCGCGTCGAGGTCGGGCACGAGATCCGCCGCGCGGCCGTCACGGCGGACGGCGAGGGCGAGGCCGTGCTCGGGCTCGGCTTCATGCTCGTCCACGAGAACAGCCACGAGGTCACGAAGGCGCTCGCGGCGCGCCTCGCGGACCTCCAGAAGAGCCTCCCTGCCGGAATCACGGCCGAGCCGGTCTACGAGCGCACCGAGCTCGTGGACCTCGTGCTGCGGACGGTCCGGAACAACCTGCTCGAGGGGGCGCTCCTCGTCGTGGCGGTGCTGTTCGCGTTCCTCGGGAACCTCCGCGCAGGGCTGATCGTGGCGAGCGCCATCCCGCTCTCCCTGCTCTTCGCGTTCACGGGGATGCTGCGGTTCGGCGTCGCCGGGACGCTCATGTCTCTCGGCGCGATCGACTTCGGGCTGGTCGTGGACAGCTCCGTGATCCTGGTCGAGAACGCCGAGCGGCGCCTGGGAATGGAGGGCGGGCGGCGCACGGTCAGCGAGGTCGTGCGCGACGCGGCCGTCGAGGTGCGCAAGCCGACGCTCTTCGGTGAGCTCATCATCGCGCTCGTGTACCTGCCGATCCTCACGCTCGAGGGCGTCGAGGGGAAGCTGTTCCGGCCGATGGCGCTCACCGTCGTGCTCGCGCTGCTCGGCTCCGTCCTCCTGTCGATGACGCTCGCGCCGGTGCTCGCGTCGCTGGCGCTTCGCAGGGGTGCCCACCCGGAGCCGAGGTGGGTGGGATGGCTGAAGCGGACGTACGCGCCGATCCTCGCGTGGACGATGGCGCACTCACGGTGGGTACTCGGCGGCGCCGCGGCGGTCGTCGCGCTGGCGGCGATCGGCGCGCTCCGGCTCGGGAGCGAGTTCGTGCCGCGCCTGTCGGAGGGGACGATCGTCGTGAACGTCGCGCGCCTCGCCGAGGTCTCGCTCGACGAGTCCGTCCGCATGGGCGAGCGGATCGAGCAGGTGATCCTGGCGAAGTTCCCGGACGAGGCGGAGCGCGTCTGGACACGCACCGGCACGCCGGAGGTCGCGACGGATCCGATGGGCGTCGAGCTGTCCGACGTGTTCGTGGCGCTCCGCCCGCGGGAGCGCTGGAAGCGCGCGCACACGCAAGCCGAGCTCGTCGAGGCGATGCGAAAGGAGCTCGAGGGCCTCCCGGGCGAGCGGCTCGCCTTCACGCAGCCCATCGAGATGCGGCTCAACGAGATGGTCGCCGGCATCCGCAGCGACCTGGGCGTGAAGCTGTTCGGCGACGATCTCGACCTCCTTCGCGCGAAGGCACGCGAGGTCGAGACGGTGCTGAGGGGCATCCCCGGGGCCGCGGACGTGACGGTGGAGCAGGTGACCGGGCAGCCCGTGCTCCAGGTCACCGTGGACCGCGACGCCATCGCCCGGTACGGGATCACCGCCCGCAGCGTGCTCGACGCCACGGAGGCGGTCGGGATCCGCCACGTGGGAGAGATCCGCGAGGGGGACCGCCGCTTCGCGCTCGGCGTCCGCCTCCCGGAGGAGTTCCGGGATCCCGAGGCGCTGGGGGCCGTGCAGGTGCCGGGCCCCGCCGGCGAGCGGATCCCGCTCTCGCGGCTCACGCACGTCGAGGAGCACTCGGGCCCGACGACCATCCAGCGGGAGTGGGGCAAGCGGCGCGTGGTGGTCCAGGCGAACGTGCACGGCCGCGATCTCGGGTCCTTCGTGGCGGCGGCCCGGCAGGCGATCGGCGAGCGGGTGGAGCTGCCCGACGGCTACTTCGTGCGCTTCGGCGGGCAGTTCACGAACCTGGAGCGCGCCCGCACGCGGCTCCTCGTCGTGGTGCCGATCGCGCTCGCGCTGGTGTTCCTCTTGATCCACGCCTCGAGCGGGCGCCTGCTCGACACGCTCCGCATCTTCAGCGGCGTACCCTTCGCCCTCGTCGGAGGCATCCTGGCGCTGACCGCGCGCGGGCTGCCGTTCTCGATCTCGGCGGCGGTCGGGTTCGTGGCGCTGTTCGGCGTCGCGGTGCTGAATGGGCTCGTGCTCGTCTCGCGTGTCCGGCAGCTGCTCGACCGGGGCGTCGCGCTCCTCGAGGCGGTACGCGAGGCGGCGATCTCCCGGCTTCGGCCGGTGCTCATGACCGCGTCGGTGGCATCGCTCGGGTTCATCCCCATGGCGCTCGCGACGGGACCGGGCGCCGAGGTCCAGCGACCGCTCGCGACGGTCGTGATAGGCGGCGTCCTGTCGTCCACCGCGCTCACGCTGCTCGTGATGCCCGTCCTGTTCACCGCGCTGCGGGCGAAGGGCGACGCGGAGCGCGGTGAGCGAGAGGAGGACCTGGACCCGGAGCGCGAGCCCGAACGATCCGGGCTTTCGGCGGCACGGGAGGGGCGGGCGTGAACGCGAAGAACATCGCCGCCGCGGCGGCCGTCTGCCTGGCGTCGGCGGCAGGGGCGGAACCCCTCACGAGCGAGCGCGCGGTCGCGATCGCGCTGGAGCGGAACCCGGAGCTCGCCGGGCTCGCCGCGGAGGCCCGGGCGGCCCGCGCGCGGCTCGCCGACGCGGAGCTCCCGCTTCGAGCCAACCCGGAGATCTCGGCGGCCGCCGGCCCACGGAGCCGGGGCGACCGGCGCACGACCGACGTCGAGGTCGCAGTCTCGCAGCGCGTCGAGCTCTTCGGTCAGCGCGGCGCGCGGATCGACGTGACGTCGGCGGAGCGGGACGTGTCCGAGGCGCGCCTCGCGGCGCGACGCGTCGGGCTCGCGTCCGAGGTCCGCGCCTCGTTCGCACGCGTGCTCGCGGCCGAGCGGCTGATCGCGCTCGCACGTGAGGACCTCACGGTCGCCCGTGACGCCGTGCACGCGGTCGAGCGGCGTTTCGAGCTCGGCGCGACGACGCAGCTCGAGGTGAACGCGGCGCGCGTGGAGGGAGCACGCGCGGCGCGAGCGGTCGCGGTGGCGTCTCGGCGACAAGCGTCCGCGCTGTCCGAGCTGCGGACGCTGCTCGGCAGCGAGCCGGGCGCGCCGCTCGAGCTCGCCGGCGCGCTGCCGCGGGCGATCCGCGCCGCCCCCCTCGACACCGAGGGCCTCGTGAACCGGGCGCTGTCCGCCCGGACGGATCTCGTCGCGGCGCGGCGCGAGCTCGCCGCGGCCGAGAGCGAGGTGCGGCTCGCGCGACGCGAGTCGCTTCCCGCTCCGGCGATCGGCGGAAGGTACTCCCGCGAGGAGGGGGCCGACGTGGTCCTCGGGACGCTCACGTTCGAGCTGCCGGTCTTCAACCGTAACCAGGGCGGGCGAGGCCTCGCCTCGGCCCGCGTGGCGCGGGCCGAGGCCGAGGTCGCAGCGGCGGAGCGGCGCGTCCGTGAGGAGGTGCGGCTGGCCGTCTCGCGGCTCGAGACCGCCGCGGAGGCCGCTCAGGCGTTCGAGGGCGAGGCCCTCGCCGGCGCCGCGGCGAACGTCACGCTCGCGACGAAGGCTTACGACGCCGGAAAGATCGGGGTCGCCGAGCTGCTGCTCATCCGGCGTGGCGCCGTCGAGGCGAGGCGGGAGCACGTGGAGGCGCTCGCGGAGCTCGCGGAGGCCGAGGCAGAGCTCGCCCGGGCGATGGGATCCGAGGCGCCCTTCGGGGGTGCGGGATGAGGACGCCGTCCCGCGGTTGCGCGGAGGGTCGCGGCCTCGCCCAGCGCGCGGAGGTCAGGGCTTGCGCTTCGTGCCGGCGGCCACGGCCATGCGAGCACGGGCTGCCGCGGGAGCGGCAGGGGCGGGTCTAGCGGGGACTCGCGTCACGGGCGCGGCGCGCGGCGCGCAGGCGCGCTCGTCCGCCTCCACCCGCGCGAACCACTGGGCGGCGGTCGCCTTCACGCGGGCCCAGCGGATGTCCTCGGCGCTCGCCATCGGGATCTCGGCAGGCGCGGAGGCCCGGGCGGGCGCGTCGATCACCCGCGCCCCTGCGCGCCGCCGGAACACCTCGCCGTAGAGCGAGGAGTGCGTCCGCGCGCAGAACGGGCACTGGAAGTAGCGGATCTGGCTGGCCGGAGCCGACCAGCTCGTCATCACGACCTTGCAGTGAGTGCACTCGACCGCGGCATCCATCGATTTCCCGGGATATCGCCGGGGGATCCCAGGGTCAAGAATTCGGGCCGGATCCGTAGGGGGCGCCCGCGCGGTCGAGCGACTCGTGCGGTCCACACCCCGGCGCGCCGGGCGCGCGCTTCTCCGCTAGAACAGGGGCATGCGGACGCTCGTGAACCTCGACGGCTCCCTCGTCGCCCCCGCGGAGGCGAGGGTCTCGGTGTTCGACCGCGGCTTCCTGTACGGCGACAGCGTCTACGAGGTGATCCGGACCTACGGCGGCCGCCCGTTCGAGCGCGAGGCCCACCTCGCCCGGCTCGCGCACTCCGCGGCCCGCATCGGGCTCTCGCCGCGCTGGGACGCGCAACGGACGGCCGCGGAGATCGATCGCACCCTCGCCGCCGCGCGCGGAGCGGACGCGCCGGAGCCGGACGCGGCGCCGTGGAACGCGGGCGAGCGGTACGTCCGCGTGGTGATGACGCGCGGGGCAGGGGAGATCGGGCTCGATCCGGCGCTCGCCGTCGATCCGCTCGCCATCGTGATCGTGCAGCCGCTCGTCGGACCGCCGGCGCGGGCCTACGCGGACGGGATCCCGGCGGCGGTCGTGGGAGTTCGGCGCGCCTCCCCGCAGGCGGTGGACCCCTCCGCGAAGACGGGCGCCCATTTGACGCACGTGCTCGCCGTCCGGGAGGCACGCGCGGCCGGCGCGCAGGAGGCGCTGCTGCTCGACGACGCGGGGTTCGTGACGGAGGGCTCGTCCTCCAACGTCTTCGCGGTGGCCGGGGGCCGGCTGCTCACCCCGCCCATCGCGTCCGGGATCCTCGAGGGCGTGACGCGGGCGGTGGTGCTCCGGCTCGCGCGAGCCGAGGGCGTCCCCGTCGAGGAGGTGCCGCTCCGACCGGAAGACCTGGAGCGCGCGGACGAGCTCTTCATCACCTCCACCGTCCGGGAGATCCTCCCCGTCACACGGCTCGGGGACAGCCCCGTCGGCGCCGGGCGCCCCGGGCCGCTCACCCATCACCTGCACCAGGCCTTCAGGCGACTCGCGGGCGGTCCTGTAGGACTGAGGGTGCGCAGGTAGGCGGCGAAATCGCCCTGGCGGCGGCAGGGCGCGAGCGTACACTCGCGCGCGCATGCCACGGATCGCAGTCTGCGCAGTCCTCCTCGCGCTCACCGCGGTCGCCCGCGCCGACTCCCACGACGACGCCGCCCGCGCGCTCCGCGAGGACGGCTCGGTGAAGGTCCGCGCTCAGGCGGCGATCGTGCTCGGCCAGCGCGGCGAAGCGGAGGCCGTCCCGCTGCTCGCCGCGGCGCTCGCGTCCGACGCCGCGCCCGCGGTCCGCATCGCCGCGGCCGGCGCGCTGGGCAGGGTCGGGGGCGGAGGGGCACGCCGGGCGCTCGAGGCGGCGCGCCGCTCGGACGCGGATCCGGCCGTGCGGGCCGCGGTCGTCCGCGCCCTCGACGTGCTCGGCCTCGCGTTCTCGATCGACGAGCCCGGCGGGAGCGCCGGCGGGGCCGCGGCCCGGGACGCGCTCCGCGCAGCGATCGCGCGGCACCTCGCGGCGCACGGCTGGGAGGTCCTCGAACGCGGCGGGATGGTGCTGAAGCCGACGGTGCTGCGGGTCGACGTGGACTCGGACGCCGTGCGGACGATCGTCGCCGTCAAGGCGGCGCTCGTCGCCGTCGACGGCGATGGGCGCATGGCGGCGATGCTCGAGAGCGGCGCGCGCCTCTCCGCGGCGGGGGCGATCCCCGAGGCGAAGATCGCCTCCTACGCCGCCCGGGCCCTCGACGCCGCCGCCCGGGCGCTGTGCGAGGATCTCGCGGCGCGGCTCGGGGGGAGGTAAACCGAAGGGATGGAATCCGCGTCCGGCCGGCAGAGTCCCGTCCCGCCGCCCTCACCTGGCGCGGCGCCAGCGCCGGCCGCGCCCGAGCCTTTGGCTCCTCCCGCAGAGCCCCCGCGCCGGCGGTTCCGCAACTATCTCCTCGACGGCGCGCTGCAGCTCCGGCTCGCGAGCTACCTCCTCGCCGTGGCGGTCGCGCTCTCGGCCGGCCTGGGCTGGCTCCTCTGGACGGCGTATCGCGAGACGAGCCGGGTCGTGGCCCTCGGCGATCCGCTCGCCGGCGAGTCCCTCGCGCAGGCGCTCGCGGCGGAGGACCGAGGACGCATCGGCCTCGTGGCCGTCGTGCTCGCCGCCGTGCTGCCGTGCCTCCTCGCGGCTGCGGTGGTGGTGACGCACCGGATCGCCGGCCCCGCGCTCGTCCTGAGCCGCGCCTGTCGCGACGTCGCCGCAGGCCGGCTCGCGCCGGTCCGGCCCCTGCGCGCTCGCGACCTGCTCGTCGATCTCGCGGTGGACGTCGGCGCGATGGTGGACGCCATCCGCGAGCGCGAGGCTCGAGAGCGCGAGGAGCTCGCGCGGGCCGCTGCGCTCCTCCGCGATCCCGGCGCTGCCCCGGAGGCGCGGGCCGCCGCCGCCGCGTCGCTGGAGGCGCTGGCGGCCGAGAAGGACGCGCGGCTCGCGTCGTGAGGAGCCGCGGAGCCCTGGGGTTCGCCGTCGCCGCGCTGCTCGCGTGCGCGATCGGGCGGAACGAGGTGGGAGGCACGGGGAGGGTGGAGCACGCCCCGAGCTCGACCTCGCCGTCGCCGTCGCCGTCGATCTCCACCCCCGCCCCGGCCCTGACCTCGACCCCTACCTCGACCCCGACCCCCACCCCGACCTCGACCTCGACCCCGACCCCGACCCCGACCGCCATCCCGCCTCCGGCGCCCGCTCCCCTCGCTCCCCCTCCCGCCGCCGATCTCGCCGATCCCCTCGAGCTCCTCTGGGCCCACCGCCTCGCGTTCACGCGAGACGGCGAGCCGCTCGTCACGATCCGGCTGATGGAGGGGCAGCGCGAGATCGCGTTCCGCGCCCGCGCCCCCGGGCGGATCACGCTGCGAGGGGGGACCGTCGTCGAGGTCCCTGCCGGTGCCCGGCTCACGGTCCGCGCGCGCGAGGCGGCGCCCGCGATCGTCGTTCACCACGCCCTGCTCGCGGAGGCGCCGCTCGCGGCGCGTGCCGCGCTCGACGAGGCGCGGCGCACCTGGGCGGCGCGAGGTGTGCCGGTGCGCTCCCGCGTGACCGGCACGGTGTACGGCGTCGGCGGCAGGGTGGTGGACGCGCGCCGCGAGCTCCTCGTCGCCGAGGGAGACGGCTCGCTCGAGGCGGCGCGGGCGACCGGCGCGTCGCTGCGCGAGCGGTTCGGGGAGCAGCCGGCGCTGAGCGCAGAGGTGGTCGCCCGGCCGCGCGGGACGCTCGAGCTCCGCGGCGAGGGCGGCGCGCCGCTCGGCGAGGCGGACGCGGCGCTGTGGCTGGACGTCGCGGGAGACGCCGGGTTCCTCGTCGAGGGCGTCGAGCACGATCGCGGTCCTCGCGGCCGGGCGCGCGAGGACAGGGCCTACGGAGGCCGACTGTTCGTCACGCTGGACGCGCACGGGGGGCTCGCAGCCATCCACGGGGTCCCGCTCGAGGAGCTCCTGCGCGGGCTCGTCCCCAGCGAGATGCCAGCGTCCTCGCCGCTCGAGG
Organism: Anaeromyxobacter sp. SG64; assembly: GCF_022690745.1. Classification (NCBI taxonomy): domain Bacteria; kingdom Pseudomonadati; phylum Myxococcota; class Myxococcia; order Myxococcales; family Anaeromyxobacteraceae; genus Anaeromyxobacter; species Anaeromyxobacter sp. SG64. The sequence goes on from NZ_JALCZB010000012.1 coordinate 49,451, forward strand.
CGCTCAAGGCCCAGGCGGTCACCGCCCGCTCGAACGTCCTCGCGCAGCTCGGCGCGCGCCACTCGGCCGACCCGTTCATGCTGTGCGCCGAGGTTCACTGTCAGGCGTACCGCGGCGACGGCGCGCGGACCTCGCGCACGGACGAGGCGGTGCGCACCACGCGCGGGGAGACGCTCTTCGGCGCGGCGGACCAGGCGCTCGTCGACGCCGTGTACTCCGCGACCTGCGGCGGCCACGGGGAGCACAACGAGCTCGTCTGGGGCGGCGCCGCGAGCGCGAGCCTGCGTGGACGGCCCGATCTTCCCGCGGCCCAGGCGGCGAGATGGAAGGAAGGCCTCGCCGACGAGGCGAGGCTCCGCGCGTTCCTCGCCGAGCCCGGAGACGCGTGGTGCCGCCGGCCCTCCACGCCGGGCATCACGCGTTTCCGATGGGAGCGCCGCCTCTCGGCCGCGGAGCTCGACGCGGCGGCCGCGCAGCTCGGGGTCGGTCATGTGCGCGCCATCGCGGTCGGCGCGCGCGGCGTGTCGGGTCGCGCCCGCCGCCTCGCCGTCGAGGGCGAGCGTGGGCGCGTCGAGATCGCCGGTGAGCTCCGCATCCGGCGGCTCCTCGGCGAGCTGCCCTCCGCGATGTTCGTGGTGGAGCCCACCAGCGACGGCGTCGTCCTGCGCGGCGGGGGGTGGGGCCACGGCGCGGGGATGTGCCAGTGGGGCGCGGTGGGGCGTGCGCAGGCCGGCCAGGGGTACCGCGAGATCCTGGGCAGCTACTACTCGGGCGCGGAGCTCGCCCGCCTCTATTGAAGAGCGCCGCGAGGGGTTCCCGCCCGGGAGCGCGCGTCGCCCCTTCCACCGATCACCAGCTGGAGCGCGCGCCGAGATCGTAGACGCGCGAGTAGCCGAGCCCTGCGAGCGCGCGAGCGACCGCGGCGCTCTTCCTCCCCGTCTCGCAGTACACGATCACCGGGAGACCGGGCGGGCCGAGCTCCGCGAGCCGCGCGCCGGGGCTCGGAGCGGCGTCAGGGCCGGCGATCCGCGTCGCCGAGGGTGAGCGTGCGCTTCCTGCGGCGCGGTCGAAGCGCGGCGGCGGCCACGAACGCCGCGCCGAGCGCGAGGACGCCGACGAGCGCCTCGACGAGCGCGACGCGCTCGAGGAGCGTCGCCTCGCCGCCCTGCAGCGCGCGCGCGCCGCGGGCGGAGTCGTACGCCTTCCACAGCATGAACGCGCCTCCCGTCGCGAGCAGGACCGCCCGGAGGAGGAGACGGGAACGGGACATCCGCACGGCCCCGGTATGTCATGGAACGCCTCCACGCGAAAGCGAAGCGAAGCGCTCGCTCGGCCGTCAGCCGCCGCGTTAGGGCCGGTGCCGGGAACACCTGGTCGTTCCATTTTCACACCGGCGGCAAGCACCTCCCCGCCGGCGGAACGACGATGGACAAAGACTGCACCGTACTGGTCATCGAGGACGACGACGACGCCCGCGAGGCGCTCTGCGAGTTCCTCGCGACCGCGGGATATCGCGTGCGCCCCCTTCGCAACGGCGTCGAGGCGCTGGCGGCGATCGCGAACTCCAGCCCCCACGCCGTGCTGCTCGATCTGGTGATCCCCGAGCCCGACGGGTTCGAGGTCCTCCGGCGCATCCGCGAGCGCGACCCGCGCGTCCCGGTGATCGTCATGTCGGCGCTGGCGCAGGCGGAGGACGTCGTCCGTGCGATGAAGCTCGGCGCGAACGACTACCTCCCGAAGCCCTTCGAGGTCTCCGAGCTGAACCTCGTGCTGCGCCGCGCCCTCGACGGACCCGGACGGCGTCCCCCCGACGTCGCCGAGGCGCGCGTCGCAGCGGTCGTGGCCGAGTCGGGCGACGGCGACCTCTTGCCCACCACCCCGCTCTCCGGCCCGATGGAGCGCGTCTGGTCGCTGGTGAACCGGATCGCCGACACGGACGTGCCGGTGCTGCTCATCGGCGAGAGCGGCGTCGGCAAGGACGTGATCGCTCGGCGGATCCACGCGACCAGCCACCGCGCGGGCCGCCCCTTCGTGAAGATCAACTGCGCGGCCCTTCCGGGAGAGCTCCTCGAGAGCGAGCTCTTCGGACACGAGAAGGGGGCGTTCACGGGAGCGCACGCGGAGAAGCCCGGCAAGTTCGAGCTGGCTCACCGGGGGACGATCTTCCTCGACGAGATCGGCGAGATGGATCCGCGGCTGCAGGCGAAGCTGCTGCAGGTCCTCCAGGACGAGGAGTTCTACCGGGTGGGCGGCAAGCGCCCGGTGCGCGTGGACGCCCGCGTCGTGGTCGCGACGAACCGCAACCTCGAGGCGGCCATCCGGCAGGGCACGTTCCGGGAGGACCTCTTCTACCGGCTGAACGTCGTCACGATCCGGGTCCCGCCCCTCCGCGAGCGGCGCGAGGAGATCGGTCCCCTCGTGCGGCACTTCGTCGACAAGTACCGGCAGCGCTACCGGGGCGGGCTCGAGGAGATCCCGGCCGAGGTGATGGAGCGCTTCCACGCCTACGACTGGCCCGGGAACGTCCGGGAGCTCGAGAACCTCGTGCGACGGCTCGTCGTCCTGCGCGATCCCGCGATGGTCCTGGGTGAGCTGGGCGGCTCGCCGCCGGCGCTCGTCGCCGCGGGGGCCCATCCGCCGGCAGCGCCCGGGGTCAACGGCGTCCACCGCCCGGGCGAGGGCCCGGCGCTCCCGGAGGATGCGCCGCTCAAGGACGTGGCCCGGCGGGCCGCGCGCATCGCGGAGCGCGAGGCGATCCTCCGCGCGCTCATGCGGACCGGCTGGAACAAGCGGAAGGCCGCGAAGCGCCTGCAGGTCAGCTACAAGGCGCTGCTCTACAAGATCAAGGACTGCGGGATCGTCGACCCGCGAGACGCGGCGACGATCGAGTGAGAAAGCAGCGCGGCGCGGCCCCGCGAGGAGCCGCGCCGCGCCCTGGTCCCCCCCCGGAGATCCGATGCGCCCCTCCCGCCGGAAAGCTCAGGCCGCAGCCTGCTTGGGGGCGAGCTCGCCGCGCGAGCGGCGCTCGCGGAAGCCGGTGCGCGCGCTCACGTACAGGAACGCGATCCCGAGCGCGAGCAGCACGATCGGCTCGACCCATGCCGATTCCGGAAACAGTCCAACGACCGAAGTGCCGACCCCGAACAGGCCCAGCGTCCACGCCGCCGCCCTCAGCATGCCTTCCCGCCCTCCATACCGGCGCCGACTGCCGGTCCATCCTGCCGCGTCCAGGGAGAACGTCATCCCGCCTCGTCGCCGCGGCAACGCAGGCACGTCCGTTCCCACGCGAGGGAAAAAAGTTCCTCAGCGTCGCACCGGAACCCGCTCTCGGCGGCAGCCGCTCGCTCGCGCGTCGCGTTCGTGGCCGCACGCCGGATCGCGTGGACGACGTGCGCTGGAGGAGCGGCGACGCGTGGCGTGGAGTTCGCTCGGGGTGCACGACGCGTCGTGGCACGAGGTGTGCTCGATGCGAGGGAGTCGTTTCGGGACGGGGAGTCCCGGGAGGAATTGGATGGCGTTCTCGAAGAGGGCAGTGGTGGCCGGCATTCTCCTCGCCGCGACGGGGTGCGCTTCGTCGGGGGCCTCGCAGCGGCCGGATCCCCGGCCCGAAGTGGGCGAGTACCGCATCGGGCGCGAGGACGTGCTCGAGGTCGTCGTCTGGCACGAGCCAGAGCTGACGCGGGTCGTGCCCGTCCGGCCGGACGGCAAGATTTCGCTTCCGCTCGCGGGGGAGATGGACGCGGCAGGCAAGACGCCGGGGGAGCTGCAGCAGGGCCTCACGAAGGCGCTCGGCCCGTACATCAAGGACGCGGCCGTGGCCGTGCTGGTCCGGGAGATCAACGGACCGCGGGTGTACGTGCTCGGCGAGGTGACGCGCCCTGGCGGGTTCCCGCTGCGCGGTCCCATGTCGGTGGTGCAGGCGATCGCGCTCGCCGGCGGGCGCACCGAGTTCGCCCGCGGCGAGGTGAGCTGGCTCCGCCAGGGAGCGAACGGGAAGACCGATCGAGTGAAGCTCTCGTTCGACGAGCTGGTGAAGGGGGAGGCGGAGGGTGCGCTCTGGCTCAGGGGCGGCGACGTCCTCTACGTGCCGTAGCGGGACGGTGCCGACCATGAGAGGGCCGAGGAAGAGGTGGGCGATGGGAGCGCCGGGGCGCTTCGGGAGGGCGGCGCTCTGCGCTGTGTCTCTCTGCGCTGCGGCGCGGGCGGCGGCGAGCACGGTCGTGGATCCCATCGCCCGCCTCACCCTCGAGGGCGGCTACGACTCGAACGTGCTCTACGACGGCTCGGGCAGCGACCGCGTCGGCCGGGTGTCCCCGGACGTGGGGCTCCGCTTCCGCGATCACACCTGGGAGCTCCGCACGCTCTACGGCGTGGACTTCCTCACGTACGAGCGCATGCAGCCCGGAGGGAGCTGGAACCACCGCGGGTCGCTCGTGCTCGACGCGCGAACCACGCGGCGCCTCACGCTCCACGCGGACTTCCGGGGCGCGTACGCGTTCGACCCGGTGGGGCTCGCGCAGATGGGCGTCTTCCGCACGGGGCGCGACTCCGCGCTCATCCTCCACGGCCGGGGCAGGGCCGAGTACCGCGCCTCCGAGCGCGTGGACGTGGCCGCCCTGCTCACGGAGGACACGGTCCGCTTCGACGACCGCACGGGCGGCGCGATGCACCAGCCCGGCGTGGAGGCGCTGTACCGGTACGGCCGGCGCCTCTCGTTCGGGGCCGGCTACCTGGCCTCGCTGTTCCAGGGCTTCGAGCGGGACGCCACCGACTGGGCCTTCGCGCACGCGCTCAGGGCGCGCGCGCGGTACGAGCTCAGCCGGCAGCTGACCGTGAACGGCTCCGCGGGGCCCGCCCTGTGGCTGAAGAGCGGAAATGCGGTCGTCGTCCCCGAGGGCAGCGTCGAGCTCGTCGGCGTCTCCCGCGACTGGGAGGGGCGTGCGCAGCTCGCCCACGGGCTGGGCCTCGGCAACACCGCGAGCCCTGGCCTCGTCGACTCGGTCGAGCTCGGGCTCGCGCGCAGGTTCGCGCGGCGCTTCGAGCTGCGCGGTGACGGCGGCATCTGGCGCTCCGGCCGGGCCCCGAGCGGCGGGGACGCGGTGACCGGCTACGTGACCTACGGCGAGGCGGCACTCCTCGTCGGGGGAGGGGTGCGCTTGGCGCTGGCAGCGACACATTTCGCGCGGCTCGACGATTCGTCGGCCGCGCTGCGGCGAACGACGTTCGGACTCCGGCTCGGCTGGACCCTGCCGGAACGGTGACGAAGAGGAAGGACGAATGGAACGGACCTACACCCTGCAGGATCTCCTCGCGGCGCTGCGGCGTCGCCGGCTCCTCGCGCTGGTCGTCGCAGGCGCGGTGCTCGTCGTCGGGGTTGCGCTCGCGCTCGGCGTCCCCTCGGAGTACTCCGCCCAATCGGTGGTCCAGATCGAGCCGCGGCGGCTGGGGCTCGACTTCTTCCCGGCCCAGAACGGCACGCCGTTCGAGGATCGGATGCGGACCATCAAGCACGGCATCCTGGCCCGCCCGGTGCTCGAGCGGGTGATCAAGGAGACCGACTTCTTCCCCGACCTCCGCGACGACATGGACGAGGCGCTCCGCAAGATGCGGCGGAACGTGGAGGTCCGGCTCGAGGGCGAGGTCCCCGCCGGCGCGCCCGCGCTGCTCTTCGTGGTCGAGGTGCGCGGCAGGGATCCGGAGAAGGTCGCCCGGGCCGCGGAGCTCCTGCCGAAGTACTACGGCGAGCTCACGCGTCAGGTCCTCGAGGCCCAGGCGCGCAGCCTCCGCGAGACCCTCGATCGCCAGGTCGACGACATGGGCAAGGAGCTCTCGGCGCAGGAGAAGAAGCTCCTCGCCTTCAAGGTGGACCACACCGCCGAGCTGCCCGAGCTGCTCGAGGACAACGCCCGCGCGGTCGGGCGCGCGCAGAGCCAGATCGAGATGCGGCTCGGCGCGATCGCCGACGCGCAGCGGCGCCGCGGCGACGTGCTCTCGTCCATCCCGGAGGGCCCGAGCGGTCCGGGTCTCGCCGAGGCCGGCCTCGACGCCGCGCTGCGGCGCCTCAACGCGGCCGAGGCGGCCTACGGACCGGATCACCCCGACGTGAAGCGCGCTCGGCGCGAGTTCCAGGAGGCGCTCTCCCAGCGCGACGGCGCGTTCGAGAAGTTCCAGAAGGAGCGCGTGCAGGCTCACCTCGCGCGCATCGACGACGAGGTGCGCGCGCACGAGGAGCAGATCGCCTCCCTCCGCAAGGAGATGACCACCTACCAGAAGCGGATCGAGGCGGCGCCGCGCTGGGGCCAGGCGCTCGCGAACCTGTCCCGGGAGTACGAGGTGATGCGCGCCAAGTACGCCTCGACGCTCTCGCGGCGCGCCGACTCGGCGGCCGCCGAGCAGCTCCTCGCGGCGGACCAGCCGACCATGTTCCGGATGGTGGAGACGCCGGTCACGCCCCGGCTGCCGGCCGCCCCCGACCGGCCCAAGCTCCTGTGGATCGCGGTGCTCGCCGCGATCGCGATGGGGCTCGGGGCGGCGGGGATCGCCGAGTGGCTCGATGCATCGATGCGTGGACCCGAGGACGCGGCGACGCTGGGCATCCCCGTGCTCGCGGCGATCCCTCGCATCGGGCGGGCTTCCTGACTTGCGCGTAATCGATCGGAGGAATGGACCGATGATCCCTGCCGACACCCTTCAGGCCACCCACCCCGCCGCCGCGCCCGAGAAGAAGCTCGTGGCCCTGGCCGCGCCGGACTCGCCCGCGGCGGACCAGTACCGCGTGCTCTACCAGCGGCTCGCCCGCCTCGCGGCGCGCCGCGCCATGCGCGTCGTCGCCGTGACGAGCGCGAGCCGCGGCGAGGGCCGCACCACCACCGCAGCCAACCTGGCGCTCACCGCCGCGCAGGAAGGGCGCGCAGTGGTCCTCGTCGACGCGGATCTCCGCCGGCCGTCGGTGGCGAGCCTGTTCGGGCTCGCGCCGCGCGCAGGGGTCGCCGAGGTGCTCGACGGCACCGCCGAGCTGTCCCAGGCCATCGTGCGCGTCGGCATGCTGTCGGTGCTGTGCGCGGGCGAGGTGCGTGACCCGGTGGCGGCGATCCGCCACCCGCGCACCGCGGCGCTCGTGGAGCAGCTGCGGGCGGCGTACGACCTCGTCGTCCTCGACGCGCCCCCGGCGCTCGCCTTCGCGGACGGCGAGCGGCTCGCGGGGGCGGCCGACGCGGCCGTGCTCGTCGTGCGCGCCGGGGCGACGCCGCGCCAGGTCGTGCGGCTCGCGCTCGAGTCGCTCGGCGACCGGGCCGCGGGCGTGGTGCTGAACGACGTCGACCCGGAGTCCGTGGCGCACGGGCGCTGGCTGTACGGCGGACCCGGGGAGGCGGCGCCGGCCATCGCCGGCCGCCGCGCGGGGTAAGGACCGGCGCCCTCCCGCGCCGCCAGCGGCGGCGCGGAGGGGGCGTGGGAGGGGGGTGGCCACGACGCACGGTCGTGGCCGGAGACGGTGGCTCGGGTCCTGGCCCGTGCGCGGGAGTGCGCGCCGGGCACGGCGGTCGGGGTTGGACGGGGAGGGGACTTGGTCCGGGTCTTCAACCATTGGTTCTCGCCGCGCAAGGCGGCGTACTTCTTCGCCGAGGAGACGGTCCTCGTGCTGGCGCTGCTCGCGGGCGCGTCCCTCGGGCCGGTCGCCGCCCAGGCGACGAGCTCCGTGGGAGGGCCGCCGATGTACCCGGCGGTGCTCCGCGCCGCGCTCGCCTCCGTGTTCTTCGCGGGCGCGCTCTATCTCGGCGACCTCTACGACCTCCACGCGGCGGTGCGCGATCGCGCGGACGGGCGGCGCCTCCTGCGGGCGATCGGCGTGGCCGCGATCGCCATCGCCCTCGCCGACATCGCGCTCGACCTCTTCCTGCCCGGGTGGATGCTGCACCGCTCGCTCGTGCTCGCCGCCGCGGGCGGCGCCTTCGGCGTCATCGCCGCCCGCGTCCTCATGCCGGCCGTCGTCGGCTCGCCGACCCGGGTCGTCTTCCTCGGGACCGGCGCGCGGGCCCGCGACCTCGCGCGCGCGATGGAGCGCGAGGCGGACGGGCTCTACCGGGCGGTCGGCTTCGTGAGGCCCCAGCGGTCGCTCGCCCCGGCCGCGGTCCCGGCGGACGCGATCCTGGAGGGCTCGCTCGGCGAGGTCGCGCGCCGGGAGCGCGTCCAGATCGTGGTGGTCGCCATGGAGGACCGGCGGGAGGGCCTGCCCATCGACGACCTCCTGACGCTCCGCACGCGCGGTCGCCGGGTGGTGGACGACGTGGGCTTCGCCGAGGCGACGCTGCAGCGCATCCCGCTGTCGCTCGTGCGTCCCAGCTCGCTCATCTTCGACGACGGCTTCCGCGTCTCGCGCGGCACGCGCACCGCCAAGCGGGCGCTCGACCTCGCCGTGTCGCTCGTGATGCTCGCCGGGGCGGCGCCGATCATGGTCGCCACCGCGATCGCGATCTGGCTCTCCGACGGCCGCCCGATCTTCTACTCGCAGGAGCGCACCGGACGCAGCGGCACGCCGTACCGCGTGTGGAAGTTCCGCACCATGCGCCGCGACGCCGAGCAGCACGGCGCGGTGTGGGCGACCGAGCAGGATCCCCGCGTGCTGCCGCTGGGCCGCTTCCTGCGGCGCGCGCGGCTCGACGAGCTACCGCAGCTCTGGAACGTGCTCCGCGGCGACATGAGCCTCGTCGGCCCGCGCCCGGAGCGGCCGGTGTTCCTCTCCGAGCTGAAGGTGCGCTACCCGCTCTTCACGCTGCGCGAGCTCGTGAAGCCGGGCCTCACCGGGTGGGCGCAGCTCAAGTACGGGTACGGCTCCACGATGGAGGAACAGGCCCGCAAGCTCGAGTACGACCTTTACTACATCAAGAACGCCTCGCTGTTCCTCGACCTCGTCTGCCTCCTCGCCACCGCGAAGGTGGTGCTCCTCGGGAAGGGGGCGAAGTGATGGTGCTCGAGGAGCTCGTCCCCCGGCCGGTGCGCGCACCCGACGCGCGATCCGTGCACGTCGTGGCGGTGGGCGGCGGGACCGGGCTGCCCCGGGTCCTCGAGGGGCTCGCCGCCGGCGACGGAGAGCCGGACGAGGAGCCCGCGGTGGAGCTGACCGCCGTGGTCACGACCGCGGACGACGGGGGGAGCTCCGGCGAGCTCAGGCGGCGCTACGGCGTGCCCGCGCCGGGCGACGTCCGCAACTGCCTCGTGGCGCTCGCGGCGGGAGCGCCGCTCGCGTCGGTGTTCCAGCACCGCTTCGAGGGGGGCGGCGAGCTCGCCGGTCACACCATCGGCAACCTCGTCCTCACCGCGCTCGCGCAGCGGCTCGGCGACTTCGGCCAGGCGGTGGAGGCCGCGGCCGGGATGCTGGGCGTCCGCGGTCGGGTGGTCCCCGCCACGGCGACGCCGGTCGAGCTCGTCGCGGAGCTGGACGATGGCCGGATCGTGCGCGGCGAGACCGCCATCGCGGCGGCGCGCGGCCGCGTGGCGGAGCTGCGGCTCGCCGGCGCGGCCCAGGCCTCGAGCCAGGCGATCGAGGCGATCCTCGGCGCGGACCTGGTGGTGCTGGGGCCGGGCAGCCTCTACTCCAGCGTGCTCGCCGGGCTCCTCGTGCCGGGCATCCCGGAGGCGCTGCGGACGACGGGCGCGACGCGCGTCCTGGTCGTGAACCTCTTCACGGAGGCCGGCGAGACCGACGGCTTCGACGCCGCCGATCACGTCCGCGCCGTGCAGCGCCACCTCGGGGACGTGGTGGACGTGGCGCTCGCGCAGCGGCCCCCGCTGCCCGAGGACGTGGTGGCGGCCTACGCCGGGGAGGGTGCGGTCCCGGTGCGGGTCGAACGTGCGGCGATCGACGCCGCGGGCGCGGTCCCGGTCGTGACCGACTTGCTCGCCGAGGGAGAGCGCGGGCGCCACGACCCCCGGAAGCTCGCGCGCGCGCTGCTCGCGATCGCGCGGGTCCGCTGAGGAGGGGACGACACCTTGGTCCAGACCGCCGAGACCCTCCTCGCGCCCGCCCACGAGCCCGCCGGCTCGCGCTACCGCGTCGAGGAGCTGCAGGGGCGCGCCGCCTTCGACGCGCTCCGGGACGAGTGGAACGGGCTGCTCGCGCGCGGCCCGGTGGACGTCCCGTTCGCCCGTCACGAGTGGATCTCCGCCTGGCTCGACGCCTTCGCGCCGGACGCCCCGCTGCGGGTGCTCGTCGCGCGCACCCGCGCCGGCCGGGCCGCCGGGATGGCCCCGCTCCTCTTGCAGCGAGAGCGCGGCGTGACGCGGCTCGTCGCCCCTGCGAACGACCACTCCTGCCGGGTGGAGTGGGTCCTCGGGGAGGACGCCCCCGGCGCGGTCGCGGCGCTGTGGGGCCACCTGCGCGACCGGATCCGCTGGGACGTGCTCGTGCTGCGGGACGTCCCGCGCGAGGGGCCGACCTCGGTGCTGCTGGAGGCGGCCGCGCGCGCGGACCGTCACCTCGCCGGGCGCTGGGAGTCGCTGCGGACGCCCTACGTCGAGCTGTCCGAGAAGGGCGCCGAGGAGCGCACGAGCGCGAAGTTCCGCGCGAACCTGCGCCGGCGCGCGAGGCGGCTCGGCGAGCTGGGCGCGGTCGCGCTCACGCGCGTGGACGGCGCCGAGGGGCTCGACGTGGCGCTCGCGGAGTTCTTCGCGCTCGAGGCGAGCGGGTGGAAGGGGCAGGGCGGCACCGCCATCGCGCTCGCGCAGCCCCTCGTGCAGTTCTACGCGCGCATCGCGCGGGACGCCGCCCAGCGCGGGGCGCTCGCGGTGCGCGCGCTCACCCTCGACGGCCGCGCCATCGCGGTGCACCTCGGCGTGGTGCACCGCGGCGTCTATTACCTGCCGAAGACGGCGTACGACGAGCGCCTCGGCCAGGTCTCGCCCGGGCAGCTCCTCCAGCGGGAGGTGCTCGCCGAGTGCGAGGCGCGCGGCCTCTCGCGCTTCGACTTCCTCGGCCCCGACATGGAGTGGAAGCGCGACTGGGCTCCGGCCCACGCTCCCCATGACTGGCTCTACGTGTATCGCCCCTCCTTCGCCGGCAGGGCCATGCACACGTTGAAGCACCGGGTCCGCCCGGCCGTGAAGGAGGCGCTCTCGTGGTGGCGATGAGTCGGGCGGTGGCGGCGCGGACCTGGCCGACCGCGCGCGAGGCGCGCAGGCGCTACATCCCGGCCCTGCCCACGCTCTGGCCGAGGATGCTCTCTCCCCTGGCCGCCTCCCGGCCGCCCGCCTTCCCGTTCGGGGCGCGGCGCACGACCCACTTCTACCTGGCGCGGAACGCGGTCTACCACGGCGCGCGGCTGCTCGGGCTCACGGGCCACGAGGTGCTCGTGCCGGCCTACCACCACGGCGTGGAGGTGGGGGCGCTCGCCGCGGCCGGCGCGTTCCCGCGCTTCGTGCGGGTGGACGCTCGCATGCGCCTCGACCTCGAGGACCTCGAGGCCAAGATCGGCCCCCGCACCCGCGCCCTCTACGTCATCCACTACGCCGGCTTCGCGCAGCCGATGGACGAGGTGACGGCGATCGCGCGGCGGCACGGGCTGCCGGTGGTGGAGGACTGCGCGCTGTCGCTCCTCGCCGCCGAGGGGACCCGGCCGCTCGGGTCGGTGGGCGCGCTCGGGATCTTCTGCTTCTACAAGACGCTCCCGGTGCCGAACGGCGGCGCGCTCGTCGTGAACGACCCGTCCGTTCGCGGCGAGGTCCCGCAGCCGGAGGCGGCGCCGCTCGCGTCCACGCTCTCCCACGCGACCGGCTCGCTCCTCCAGAACGCCGCGTTCCGGCTCGGGGACGCGGGCGAGGCGCTCCGCGGCGCGGCGCGGCGGGCGTACTCGTACGTGCGCGGCGCGACCGGAGTTCACCCGGTCTCCACCGGCACCATGACGTTCGACCTCGCGACGGTCGATCTCGGCATGAGCTCCCTCTCCGAGCTCATCGCCCGGCGGCTCGACGCCGAGGCCATCGTCGCGGCGCGGCGGCGCAACTACTTCCTCCTCCTCGGCCGGCTGCGCGACCGGGTGGTGCCGATCTTCCCGGAGCTGCCCGCCGGCGCGAGCCCGCTCTTCTACCCGCTCCTCTGCGACGACAAGGCAGCCGTGGCCGCGCGGCTCGCCGCGCGCGGCGTCGAGACGGTGGACTTCTGGCGCACCGGGCACCCGCTCTGCCCCGAGGAGCCGTTCCCGGACGTCGCGATGCTCCGGCGGCGCGTGCTCGAGCTCCCCGTGCATCAGGACCTGCAGCCCGACGACATGGCATACCTCGCCCGCTGCGTGAGGGAGGCGCTCGAGTGACGCCCACCAGCCCAGCGCCCGCCGGGGAGCGCGCCGCCGGCCTCACCGTCGTCGAGCACCGCGACCCCGCGCGCCTCGCGGTCCTGAAGGAGGAGTGGCGCGCGCTCTTCGACGCCGCCCAGGCGCCGTCGCCGTTCCTCTCCTGGGAGTGGCTCCACACCTTCCACCGCTGCTTCGCCGCGCGCCGGCCGATCTGGATCCTGGAGGCGCGCGACCGCGACGCGCGGCTCGCCGGGCTCCTCGTGCTCTCGGCGCGCCCGGGGCTCGTGGGGGAGCGGCGCTTCAGCCTCCTCGGCAACGGCCTCACCGGCGCGGACGGCCTCGACGTGCTCGCCCGGCCCGAGCACGCGGCCGCCGCGCGCGAGGCGATCGCGCGGGCGCTCGCGGCGGGGGCCGCGGCGTGGGACGTCCTCTGCCTCGAGGACCTCCCCTGCGGCTCGCCGACCGTCGCCGCCCTGCGCGCGGCCATGGCGCCGCGCGGAGTGCGGGCGCAGGTGGAGCGCGGCTTCGTCTGTCCCGGGTTCGTCGTGCGCGGCACCTTCGAGCAGCACCTCGCCAGGATCCGCCGGCGCGAGACGTACGCGCGGCGGGTCCGCTGGCTCGAGAAGCAGGCGGGCTTCCGGATCGAGGTCGCGGCCGCGGACGAGGCGACCGCCGCCATGGACGACTTCCTGCGGCTGCACCGGCTGCGCTGGGAGGTCGAGGGCGGCTCCTCCGGCATCCCGCCCGGGCCGGTCGAGGAGTTCCACCGCGAGGTGGCGCCGCTCCTCGCCGCGCGCGGCTGGCTGCGCATGTACCGCCTGTTCGTGGGGCGCGACGCGATCGCCGCGGTCTACGGCCTCGAGGTGGGCCGCCGCTTCTTCTACTATCAGTCCGGCTACGACCCTGCCTGGTCGGCCCGGAGCCCCGGCGTCGTGCTCGTCGGGCGGACGGTCGCGGACGCCTACGCGCGCGGCCTCACCGACTACGACTTCCTGCGCGGCACCGAGGCCTACAAGATGGACTGGGCCTGGGATCGCCGCGAGACGTGCAGCGTCCGCCTGCAGGCGCCGTCGCTGCGCGCCGGGACCGCCGTCGCCGCGGAGGAGGCGTTCCGCGCGGCGCGCGGGATCGCGAGGTCCGTCGCGCCGGAGCGGGTGTGGGGGGCGCTCAGGCGCGCGAGGCGCTCGCTCGAGGCGAGCGCGCTGGCGGGCGCGCGCGGCGGCTGACTGGCGGTACGGCGGGGGTGGGGCCGCGCCGCGCGGCGGCGAGGTCGAAGGTGAAGAAGAGAGGCGGAAGATGCCGGAGCGTGCGGACAACAGCCCGAAGTGGATCCTGAGGCGGGCGGTGAAGGTCGCGGCGGCGGGGACCTTCCTCGCGGCGGGGGTCCACCGCGCGGTGCGGACGTGGCAGCGGCGGCAGGCCGGCGGGACCCGCGTGGTCATCCTCTCGTACCACCGCGCCACCCTGGACTTCGAGGCGAGCGCCCGCGAGTCGATCGCCTCGATGTTCATCTCCGCACAGACCCTGCAGCGCCAGATCGAGGACATCGCGCGCACCCGCGAGATCGTGTCGCTCTCCGACGCGCGCCGGATCCTGGGCGAGCCGCCCGGCACGCGCCGCCGCGACGCGTTCGTCGTCACCTTCGACGACGGCTACGCCGACAACCACCACGTGGCGATGCCGGTCCTCGCCGCGCTCAAGGTCCCGGCCACCTTCTTCGTCGCGACCGGCTACACCGGCACGGCGAAGCGGTTCCCGCACGACCGCCTCTACGCCTCGCTCACCGAGATCGCGCGGCGCGGGATCCCGGTGGAGCGGGCAGGGCTGCCGGGGCCGCTGCAGTCCTTGCTCACCGCCTGCGCGGAGCCCGGGCCGGCCGCGACCCTCGACCGGCTCATCGCGCGGCTCCCGCACGATCGGCTGGTGGCGATCGCGGGCGCCCTCGAGGCGCGGACCGGCCTCGCCGAGCAGGACCTCCCCGACGACACGCGCGCGATGACCTGGGAAGAGCTCGCGGAGCTGCGCGGCGCGGGGATGGACGTGGGCGGCCACACCGTGAACCACGCGGTGCTCTCGAACCTGCCGCTCCAGGAGGCGCGCCGCGAGATCGCCGGCTGCAGCCAGATGATCGCGGAGCGGCTCGGGCGCCCGCCGCTCCACTTCGCCTATCCGAACGGCTACTACACGCCGGCGGTGCGGCACGCGGTCGCCGAGTCGGGGTTCGAGACGGGGGTCACCACGGAGGATCGCGAGAACGTGCGCGGCGGCGACCCGTACGCGATGTCGCGCAAGGTGCTCTGGGAGAACTCGACGCTCGGCCCGATCTCCTACAGCGCGGCGCTCGCCATCTGCAGCCTGGACAGCGTCTTCCACACGCTGGGGCTCGCTCGGCACGTCTCGGGCGAGCGCCCGGACGCCCTGTCCGGAGCGGTTGACGACGAGGCGCACGCGGCCGGCCGCGAGCGCGCGGCCTCGTGAGGTGCGGCGTGCGCTCGGGATCGACAGGCCCACCCCCTCGTCGAGCACGCCTGCCTGGCTGCTCAGCGGACCCCGAACGGACGGTGGCCGGGCGAGCCAGGGTGCGCGCACCTTCTGACCCACAGAGGTGGACATGACGGCTCACGCGGACGCAGCGACTCTCGACTCGGCGCTCCTCGCGCGGCAAGCGTGGATCGAGCGCGCGAGCCGGAGGTGGCACCTGCTCGTGCACGGCGCCACGCTCGCGTTCGTCGTGATGCTGTACTCGAACCCGCAGTTCTGGTGGCCGTGGTTCGAGCAGTTCCGGCTCGCCTTCGTGGCGATGGCGGTCGGAGCCTTCGCGCTGCTCATGCACCGGGTGACCTCCGGCGAGCGGGTGCGGGTGGGCGGTCCGGGCGTGGTCCCGCTCCTCGTCTACCTGTCCTTCGTGCCCCTCTCGCTCGCCTGGACCATCTCGCAGACCGACACCCTCGGCGCGACGGTCGAGGCCGCCAAGATGGCGGTGGTCTTCGTCGTCGTGCAGAACGCGGTGGACGGCCCCCAGCGGCTCAGGCGCTTCATGCTCGTGGGGACCCTCGCCGCGCTGGGCCCGGCCCTCGGGGCGATCGACGTCTGGCGCAACGACGACGCCCTCATCGACGGGTTCCGCACGCACTGGCGCGGTCCGTACGCCGATCCCAACCGCCTCGCGATGTGCCTCATCGCCGTGATGCCCTTCGCCCTCTACGGTGCGGTCACCGCGAGGAAGCGCTGGGCCCGCGTGGCGTTCGCCGCCGTCTTCGCCGCCCAGATCTCGGCCATCGTGCTCACCCACTCCCGCTCCGGCTCGGTGGCCGCGGCCGTCGCCATCGCGCTGTTCCTGTTCCGCGGCAAGAGCCTCAGCACGGCGAGGAAGCTCGTCGCCGCCTCGGCCATCGCGCTCGGCCTCGTCGCGTTCGCGCCCTCGAGCTTCTGGGAGCGCAACGCCACGATCACGCAGTACGAGACGGACGTCTCGGTCGAGGGGCGCGAGAACGCCTGGAAGGTGCTGGGCGTGATCCTCGAGGAGCGCCCGTTCACGGGCGTGGGCGCGAGCGCGTACCTCCAGGCCTGGGGTCGCTACGCGCCGCTCGAGGCGGGCGGGCGCCGCTACGTCGCGCACAACATCCTGCTCGAGATCGTCGGCGAGCTCGGGGTGGTCGCGTTCCTGCTCTTCTGCGCGTTCGTCGCCTGGCTCATGCCGAAGCTGTGGCGCGTCGGCGCGGATCCGCTCGTCGGCACCGAGGCCCGCGCGGTCTTCGCGGCGCTCGCGGGCTACCTCGTCATCGAGATGGCCAACGGGTACTCGCTGTCCTGGTTCCTCTACTTCCTGTTCGCCTGCGCCCTGGTGACGATGCGGCTCTCGCGCGAGCGGGCGGCGCTCGGGGGGGAGCTGCCGCCGTGGGCCGCCCGCTGAAGATCCTCGTCTTCCAGGACCGCTTCCAGCTCGGTGGGCAGGAGCGTCAGACCGTCCTCAACGTCCGGACGATGGAGCGTTCGCGCTTCGAGCCGGTGGTCGCGACCCTGCACGACGACGGCGAGCACCTCGCGGACCTCGCCGCGGAGGGTGTCCGCCCGTTCGTGTTCGACGTCGGGAGCAAGCTCCTCAGGGCGTACACGCTGCTCCAGGTGGCGCGCCTCGTGCGCTTCGTCCAGGAGGAGCGGGTCCGGATCGTCCACGCCCAGGACCTCCGCACGAACGTCCTCGGCGTGGTCGCGGCCCGCCTCGCCGGCGTCCCGTCGATCGTCACCCGCGTGGATCTCGGGCACCAGCTCCCCGGCCTGCACCGCCCCGCGCTCGTGCTCGCGTCGCGCCTCGCCGACCGGGTGCTCGTGAACGCGCTCTGCATCCGCGACCAGGCCGTCCGCGACGGAGTGGCGCCGGACCGCGTCGTGGTGGTGCGGAACGGCGTGGATCTCGGCGAGCTCGACCGCGCGGCGCGCCGCGCCCCCGAGGCCCCCGCGCCGGACGCCGGCGCGATCGTCTGCGTCGCGAACATGCACCATCCCGTGAAGGGCCAGACGGACCTCCTCCACGCGATGCGGGAGGTCGTGCGCGCCCGGCCCGAGGCGCGCCTCGTGCTCGTCGGCGACGGCGCGCGCCGGCCGCTCCTCGAGCGGGCGGCCCGCCAGCTCGGGGTTGCCGAGCACTGCCACTTCCTCGGCCACCGCCGCGACGTGGCCTCGCTCCTCGCGCGGGCGGAGGTGGCGGTCTCGCCCAGCTACGCCGAGGGGATCTCGAACGCCCTCCTGGAGGCGATGGCCGCGCGCCTCCCCGTGGTCGCGACCTCGGTGGGCGGGACTCCGGAGCTCGTCCACGAGGGCGAGGAGGGCTTCCTCGTCCCGCCCGGCGCGCCGGCCGTCCTCGCGCGGCGCCTCCTGGAGCTCCTCGACGACGCCCCGCTGCGGCGACGGATGGGCGAGCGGGGTCGGCGGCGGGTCGAGCGTGAGTTCTCGGTCGAGCAGATGCGCGCGAGCTACGACGCGCTGTACGAGGACCTGACCGGGCTCGACGTCCCGCGCCTCGTCTACGGCGCGGTGCGCCGCGAGGGGGCGCAGGCCCGCTGAGCTTTCATGGAGCCCCGGCCGGCCGGCGCGAGCGGATCGCGGCGAGCGCGGCGGCCGGGCGCACGCCCGTCATCCAGAGCACTGCGACGTAGATCGCGCCGCCCACGAGCCCCGCGATGGCGAGCGGCACGAACCGGTACAGGGCGGTCGCGGCGGCACCTGGCGCCTCCAGCGCTGGGGCCGCGCGGAGGACCGCGACGCCGGCGATCGCGGCGAGCGTCCCGCCGATCCCGGCCCGCGAGATCTCGCCCCAGGGCACGAGTGCCTGCAGCGGCGGACGGACGCCCGCGTCGGCGAGCGCGCGCGGGAGCCGGGCCGCGAGCATCGCCTTGCCGACGAGCTCCGCCGCGACGTAGGACCCGACCCCGCCGAGGATCCCGAAGCGGCTCACGCCGGCCCACACGAGCGGCACCGTCGCGACCGCCTTCACGACGTACGCGCGGAACAGGTGCCGCGTCTCGTTGCGGGCGCGGAGCGCGGCGTCCATGGGGAAGACGCCGGACGGGATGGCGAGCAGCCAGACGCGGAAGATCGTGGCGGAGGGCGCGAACCGCTCGCCGAACACGGCGACCACGAAGTCCGGGGCGATCGCCCACAGGAAGACGACGCCCGGCAGGAGGTAGCGGGCGAGGTGGCCCGCGGCCTCGCGGAAGGCGGCGACGCTCTCGCCCGCGCGTCCCGCCTTCTCGAGCGCGCCGAGGCGCACCATGAGGACCTCGCCGGTGGGCGTGTACAGCAGATCCACGAACGGCGGGTCGAAGCAGCCGGCAGCGTAGATCGCGAAGAGGGCGGGGCCGACGGTGCTCGCGACGACGTACTGGTGGGCGTACTGCTGGGGGATCGCGACGAGCATCGCCATCCCGAACGGGAAGGCGTACGCCAGCTGTCCCGCGAAGAGGCGCCGGTCGAGGAGGGGGCCTCGCTTCCCGCCCAGCATCACCCCCCAGGCGGCCACGAGCCGGAGCGCGGCGAGGCAGGTGAGGGTGGTCATCATCGCCCCCAGGCCGCGGCCCGTGGTGGCCGGCACCACGAACGCGGCGGCGCGGGCGCTGTCCCACAAGAGGTAGGTGAGCGCGGAGCGGCGCGTCTGGCCCTGGCTCGTCATCGAGAGCTCGAGCGGGGACGCGGCGACGGTGAAGCCCGTGTAGAGCGCGAGGAGCAGGCGATGGTCGAGCAGCCCTGGGTTCTCGAAGGCCGCGGCCACGCGCGGCATCGCGGCGAACAGCCCCACCGCCGCCACGCCGCCCGCCGCGAGCAGGAAGAGCAGGGTCTGGCCGAAGTAGACGCGCCGGTGGGTCGTGCGTGGAATGAAGTAGTAGAGGCTCTGCCCGACGCCCAGCGGGAGGATCGACGAGAGCGTCAGCGCGATGAGGAAGAGCTGCTTGTACGTGCCGTACTCGGCGAGCGGCAGGACCCGCGCGAGCACGAGCGGGATCGACAGCGTCAGGATTGCGGTGAAGAGGCGCGCCGCGATGAGCGGCCCCGCCTGTCTCATGAGGGACGCCCCGCCCGGATCCGCCGCGTCGGTCTCGGCCGCCATTCCACAAGACGGTCGGGCTCCGTGCGTGGCGCGGCAACGGGGCGCCGCGGCGGCCACCCCGGAGGGCCACCGGCATGACGCGCTGGGACGCCCGTGACACCCCGTGACAAGCAGGCACCGAAGTGGTCTGCTCCCGTCGATGTCCAGCGATCGCGCCGCCGTGTGCAAGCACGTGGCCGAGGGTGGCGCGCCCATCCTGGCCGCGGCCCGGGGCCGAGACGGGGGCGCGGAGTGGCGGTTCCGGTGCGGGCGCGCTCCGCACGACGCCGCCGAGGACCGCGACTGGACGCTCGACGCCGTGGTGGCGCGCGACCCGTCTTGCGTCGAGATCGTGCTGCACCCGCGCGGAACGACGCTCGGCCGCGCCGGCCTCGGGGAGCGCTGGCACGTCCGGGAGGGCCCGCTCCCGCTCCCCACGCGACCGTCGCGCCGCTGGCCGTCGCTCGATCCGCGCTATCCGCCCCGCCGCGGCGAGCCGCTCGACGCGCTCGACCTCCGCGTGCTCGCGGACGTCGCCGAGGGCGGGTGGCACGTCATCCAGGCCGAGGGCGCCGGCGCGGAGCACGCCTTCACGGTCGGGCTGTTCCGCTCGTTCGATCACCCGGAGGTCATCGTCTTCGGCCTCGACGCCGCGACTCGCGAGGCCGCGCTCGACCGCCTCGGGGCACGCGTGCGCGCCGGGGAGCGGTTCGAGGAGGGCGGCGTCGTGGACGGGATCCTCCTGGACCGTCCGGTCGCGTTCCGGCCGGTCGCGCGCCGCCACTACCCGGCGTACCTCGGCTACGCAGGCTGGTTCCACGGCGGCCCGCGCTTCCCGGCGCTGCAGGCGGTGTGGCCCGACTCGGAGGGCCGGTTCCCGTGGGAGCGCTGGTTCTCGCACGCGCTCCGGGATGCGCAACCGCTCCTCGCCGAGCTCGAGCCGGCCTAGGTCTCCGCGCGCGTCCGTCCGTCCCCGTCGCGGGGGAGAGCTCGCCGCGCCGCACCCTCGAAATGCCACCGCCCCGCGCACGCCGCGAGGTCGCGGCGCAGGCGGGGCGGGGCCGGCGCGGAGCCGGCGGGGACGGCTGACGGCTTACGGCTCCTTCTTGGGCGGCTCGGCCTCGAAGAAGCGCATCGCCGCGGAGGGCGGCAGCGCCGCGAGCGTCTGCACCTCGTTGGCGAACCCGCCCAGCGTCGCCTTGATGAAGTCCTTGTTCATCCGCGAGATGACCTCGAGCTTGATGCCGGCCGGACAGACCGCCTCGCACTCGCCGATCGTCGTGCAGTGACCGAAGCCCTCGGCGTGCGCCTGGCTCGTCATGGCGATCGCGCGCCCCATGCGCTCGGGCTGACCCTGAGGCAGGTGGCCGAGGTGCGCGATCTTGGCGCCGGTGAAGAGCGCCGCCGCGGCGTTCGGGCAGGACGCGACGCACGCGCCACACCCGATGCACGCCGCCGCCTCCATCGCCTTGTCGGCGGACGGCTTCGGGATGAGGATCTGGTTCGCCTCGGCCGCGCTGCCGGCGCGGGTCGAGGTGTAGCCGCCCGCGGCGATGATGCGATCGAGGGCGGACCGGTCGACGATGAGGTCGCGCAGCACCGGGAACGCCGACGCCCGCCACGGCTCGAGGCGCAGCACGTCGCCGTCCTTGAAGTGGCGCATGTGCGTCTGGCACACGGTCGCGTTGCGGAGCGGCCCGTGCGCCTCGCCGTTGATGAGGAAGCCGCACATGCCGCAGATGCCCTCGCGGCAGTCGGAGTCGAACGCCACCGGCTCCTTGCCCTCCGAGACGAGCTGCTGGTTCAGCACGTCCAGCATCTCGAGGAAGGACATGTGCTCGTTGACGTTCGGCACCTCGAACCGCTCGAAGCGGCCGGGGTCGCGCGGGTTCTTCTGACGCCAGATGTCGAGGGTGATCCTCACTTGTAGCTCCGCTGAGCGAGGTGGATGTTCTCGAACACGAGTGGCTCCTTGTTCAGGACGGGCGTCGTTCCGACACCCTTGAACTCCCAGGCCGCCACGTACGCGTACTCGTCATCGTTACGCTGCGCCTCACCGTCCGAGGTCTGGTACTCGACCCGGAAGTGGCCGCCGCACGACTCGTTCCGCTGGAGCGCGTCGTAGCAGAGCAGCTCGGCGAGCTCGAAGAAGTCGGCGACCCGGCCGGCCTGCTCGAGCTGCTGGTTGAGCTCGGCGCCCGAGCCGGTGACCCGCAGCTCCTTGTAGAACCTCTCGCGGAGCTCCGGGATGACGGAGAGCGCGTGCGTGAGGCTCTCCTTCGTCCGCGCCATGCCGCAGTCGTTCCACATGATCTCGCCGAGCTCGCGGTGGAGCTGGTCGGCGCTCTTCTTGCCGCCGATGGACATGAGGCGCTTCGTCCGCTCGTTCACCTCGCGCTCGGCGTCCTTCACGGCCGGGTGGGAGGTGTCCATCTTCGCGAAGCCGCCGCGGGCGAGGTAGTCGCCGACGGTGTACGGCAGGACGAAGTAGCCGTCCGCGAGCCCCTGCATGAGCGCGCTCGCGCCGAGGCGGTTGGCGCCGTGGTCCGAGAAGTTCGCCTCGCCGCCCACGAACAGGCCGGGGAGGTTGGACATGAGGTTGTAGTCCACCCAGAGGCCGCCCATCGTGTAGTGGACGGCAGGGTAGATGCGCATCGGGACGTCGTGCGGGTCCTCACCGGTGATCCGCTCGTACATCTCGAACAGGTTCCCGTAGCGCTCGTCCATGACCTTCCGGCCGAGCCGTTTGAAGGCGTCGCGGAAGTCCAGGTAGACGCCGAGGCCGCCGGGACCGACGCCGCGCCCCTGGTCGCAGACGTTCTTCGCCTGGCGGGAGGAGATGTCGCGCGGGGCGAGGTTGCCGTACGTCGGGTAGATCCGCTCGAGGTAGTAGTCGCGGTCGGACTCGGGGATCTCGTTCGGCGGCCGCTTGTCGCCGGCTGCCTTCGGCACCCAGACGCGCCCGTCGTTGCGGAGCGACTCGCTCATCAGCGTGAGCTTCGACTGGTACTCGCCCGACTTCGGGATGCAGGTCGGGTGGATCTGCGTGTAGCAGGGGTTCGCGAAGAACGCGCCCTTGCGGTGAGCGCGCCAGATGGCCGTGGCGTTCGAGCCCTTCGCGTTCGTCGACAGGTAGAAGACGTTGCCGTAGCCGCCGGTGGCGAGCACCACGGCGTCGGCGACGTACGAGGAGATCTTGCCGGTGACGAGGTCGCGCACCACGATGCCGCGGGCGCGTCCGTCGACGACGATGAGCTCCATCATCTCCGTGCGGACGAACTGCTTCACGGTGCCGGCGGCCACCTGCCGCTGCAAGGCCTGGTAGGCGCCGAGCAGGAGCTGCTGGCCCGTCTGGCCGCGCGCGTAGAACGTGCGGGAGACGAGGGCACCGCCGAAGGAGCGGTTCGCGAGCGCGCCGCCGTACTCGCGGGCGAACGGGACGCCCTGCGCGACGCACTGGTCGATGATGTTCGCGGACACCTCGGCGAGGCGGTAGACGTTCGCCTCGCGGGCGCGGAAGTCGCCGCCCTTGATGGTGTCGTAGAACAGGCGCTGCACCGAGTCGCCGTCGTTCTGGTACGACTTGGCGGCGTTGATGCCGCCCTGCGCGGCGATCGAGTGCGCGCGGCGGGGAGTGTCCTGGAAGCAGAAGTTCAGGACCTCGTAGCCGAGCTCACCGAGGGACGCCGCGGCGGCCCCGCCGGCGAGGCCGGTGCCCACCACGATGACCCGGTACTTCCGCTTGTTGGCGGGGTTGACGAGCTTCAGGTCGAACTTCTGCTTCTGCCACTTCTGCTCGATGGGGCCAGAAGGGATGTGCGCGTCGAGCGGCATGTCTTTGTTCACCCCACGAGGCCGAGGATGACGGCCAGCGGAACGGCGGAGAACCCGAGCGTCAGGAGCACGGCAAAGCCGATCGCGAACTTCTGGATCGTCGGCGAGATGCCGCGGTTCGAGAGGCCGAGCGACTGGAACATCGAATAGAGCCCGTGCCAGAGGTGGAAGCCGAGCCCGATCATCGCGACGAGGTAGATGGCGGCGCCCACCGCGCGCGACAGGCTCGCGACGAGGTTGGCGTACACCTGCCCGTGCTCGAACCTCGGGTTCACCACGCCGATCGTGAGATCGAGCAGGTGGTAAACGACGAAGAGGAGGATGAGCAGGCCGCTCCAGATCATCGTCCGCGAGGCGGTGGACGAGACCACCGGACGGTAGTCCTGGTAGCCCACGGGGCGCGCGCGCTGGCGTTCCATCCAGAGCTCGATGCCCGCGAGCGCGTGCACGAACACCGCCACGAGCAGCACGATCCTCGTGAACCAGAGGAACGGCGGGGAGATGCGGAGCAGCTCCGCATAGTGATTGATTTTCGCGGCACCCTGGAAGACCTGCAGGTTGCCGATCATGTGAACGAGGACGAACAGGAACAGCACGATCCCCGTCACAGCCATCAGCGCCTTCTTACCGACGGCGCTGTTCCACAGGGCGCCCAGGCGCGTAGCGCGGGGCGCGGACACCGGACTCACGGAGGTCGACATAGAGGCCGACACGGTGCCAGACCACGCGCGGGTATGCTAGTCCCGGGAGGGGCCCTTTGCGGGCCAGACTGGTCCGTTAATTTGCGGCGCATGAAACGCATCTGCGTGTTCTGCGGCTCCTCCCCCGGGATCAACGGTTCGTACGTGGCGATGGCGCAGGAGGTCGGGAGGGCGCTCGCGAGGCGCGGGCTCGGCCTCGTGTACGGAGGCGGGAGCGTCGGGCTCATGGGCGCGGTGGCGAGCGCCGCGCTCGAGGCGGGCGGCGAGGTGGACGGGGTGATCCCGCGAGCGCTCCTCGCGCGCGAGCTCGGCCACGGCGGCCTCACGCGGCAGCACGTGGTCGGATCGATGCACGAGCGCAAGGCGAAGATGGCGGAGCTCTCCGACGCCTTCCTCGCGCTGCCCGGCGGGATGGGCACGCTCGAGGAGCTCTCCGAGATCCTCACCTGGGCGCAGCTCGGCCTCCACGCGAAGCCCTGCGGGCTCCTCGACGTCGCCGGCTATTACCGCCCGCTCATCTCCTATTTCGATCATGCGGTGACGGAGGGCTTCCTTCGGTCCGAGCATCGCCGGCTCATCCTCGTCGGAGAGGAGCCCGGAGCGCTGCTCGACGCGTTCGACCGGTTCGAGCCGCCGCGCGTGCAGAGGTGGATCGATCCCGAGACCGCGTGAGGGCAGCGGGCGGGGCGTGAATCCCTTGCGACACGCGAGCCGCCCGCCCACAGGGGGAGGCGGTCGGCGCGGGCGGGCGGACGGTCCGCCCGTCCCCGAGGGATCGGGCCGGGATGGCGAAATGCCCGTGATGTCGCGGTGCGGCACGGCACCCGGGCCGCGGAGCCCGGCGGCCTGCGGGAGCGGCACGCTTGTCGCTAGTGTGCTCGGAAGGGACGGGCCCTGGGGTCCGTCCGGAGGACGAACATGCTCGCGATCCTGCTCGCCGCGGCCCTGGCCGCCGCGCCGGCGCAAGACACGGTGGTCATCAAGGACGGGACCCGGGTCACCGGCACCATCGTCGAGGAGAGCCCGTCGACGGGCGTCACGATCCAGCTCGAGGACGGCACCCTGCGGCGCTTCGACCCCGACGCGATCGTGCGGATCGAGCGCGGCGGTGGCGCGAGGCAGGCGAGCCCGGCCGGCCCGCCGCAGTCGCAGCCGTCCGGGCCCGCGGCGACCGCGCCGCAGGAGCCGAGGAGCGCCCCGCCGGTCGTGCAGGGGCCGCTCGACACCGTCTTCCTCGTGAGCGGCGGACGCGTCCGCGGGCGCGTCATCGAGGAGGTCTCCGAGGGCGTGACGATCCAGCTCCCCGACGGGACGACCCGGCGGATCCCCGCGGAGCAGATCGCGCGCATCGCCTACGCGGACGGCTCGGTGCGCGTGCGCCGCGAGCCCTATCCGCGCCCTCCGCCACCGCGGCGTCCGCCACCGCCCGCGGGGCCGCCGTACGCGGGCCCGCCGCCGTACGCTCAGCCTGCCCAGGCGCGCCCGCAGCGAGGCCTCGCGCCCATCCTCCCCGTGTACGCCTCCTTCGGGCTGGGAGGGATCGGCTTCGGCGGCGACATGGGAGATGGGATCGACACGGGCGACGTGCTCGAGGGGCAGCTCGACCTCTGGTTCGAGGGCGGCGCGCGCATCACGCCCGCCATCGGCCTCGGCCTGTACCTCGACGTGGGCGTCGGTGACGCGGGCAACATGTACCGGGACGCCTGCTCCGCGGCGGGGCTCGACTGCATGTCCTCGACGGTGAAGTTCGGCGTGCTCCTCAGGCACACCTGGGGCGCCACCTCGCCGGTCGGCAAGTGGCTCGCGGTCGGCACCGGCTTCGCCGCGGCGAATGTGACGACGTCGAACGGCGACAGCCACGAGCTCGTCTCCTACACCGGCCACGAGATGCTGCGCCTCATGGGCGGCGTCGATCTGCGCTCGAACCCGGTGTTCGGCGTCGGCCTCTACGGCGGCGTCTCGTGGACCACCTACACGCGCATCGAGGAGGAGGGCCTCGGCCTGCCCCGCCGCTCGATCGACGACCGCGGGCTCCAGCCGCTCTTCGAGGCGGGCGTGCGGTTCACGCTATTCCCGTAGCGAGGGCGCTAGACGACAGTTTGGGGGCTCGCTTCGCTGGCCTGTTCGCGAGTCATGATCGGCCGTTCAGCGCGTCGCCGGCGCCCCCTCCGCCCCCTCCGCCGTTGAGAGGTGCCGCGCCACCGTCGCGAGGACGTCCTCGAGCTCGAACGGCTTCGACAGCCACCCCTCGGCGCCGATCTCCTCGGCGCGGCCCCGCGCGTTCTCGGCGGCCGTCACGACGACGATCGGGCAGGCGTGCCCGAAGCGGGTACGAAACTCGCGCGCGAACTCCCACCCGTTCATGCCGGGCATCCGCATGTCGAGGAGGATCACGCCCGGCATCTCCTCGGCGACGCGGGCGAGCGCCGCTCCGCCTTCCTGGGCGGTCCGCACCTTGTGGCCGGCGTCCTCGAGGATCATCTCGAGCAGGGCGAGGAGGTCCGGATCGTCCTCGACGACGAGCACGCTGCGCGAGGTCATGCGGAGCCCTCCCCGGCGAGCGGCACGCTGAAGTGGAAGGTGGAGCCGCGGCCCGGGGCGCTCTCGAACCACATGCGCCCGCCGTGGAGGGCCACGATCTCGCGGCTCATGTCGAGGCCCAGGCCGAGCCCGCCGTAGTCCTGCGGCGTGCCCGCGTGGGCGCGGTAGTAGCGCTCGAAGATCCGGGCCTGACGCTCGGGCGGGATGCCGAGGCCGTGGTCCTCCACCGAGAAGATCGCCTCGCCGTCCCGCGACTCGACGCGCGCCGAGACCGCGCCGCCGCCGGGGGAGTAGCGGACCGCGTTGTCGACGAGGCTCGTGATCACGCGCGAGAGCCGTTCGCGATCGGCGAGCACCTGCGCCGGCACGGTCGCGACCGAGAGGGCGTGGGCCGGCGCGGCGGGTCGCATGCGGGACACGACCTCGCCGGCGAGCGCGCCGAGGTCGAAGTGCTGCAGGTGCCCCTCGCGCGCGTCGAGCCGGAGGCGCGTCGTGTCGAGGAGGTGCTGGACGAGCCTGTTCAGGCGGTCCACCTGGCGCTGGATGACGACGAGCGCCTGCGCCTCGCCGGGATCTCGCTTCTGGAGGAGCTGGGCATACGCCTTGATCACGGCGAGGGGGGTCTTGAACTCGTGCGCGGCGGTGGAGAGGAACTCGTCGCGCAGCTCGTCCAGCCGGCGCGCGGGCGAGACGTCGCGCAGCACCGCGACGGCGAGCTCCGTTCCGCCGCCCGGGACGAGCACGGGGGAGGCGGTGACGGAGAGGAACACGTCGCGGCCGTCGGCGGAGCGGATGATCGCGTCGTACGCGGGCACCCGCTCGCCCTTGAGCGCGCGGATCGTCGCGAAGCGCTCGAGCGGGACCGGCGTGCCGTCGAGGTGACGCAGCTGGAAGCGCTTGCCCCACTCGGCGATCGGCATGAGCAGCGCCTCGCGGCTGCCGACGCGCAGGAGCTCGGCCGCGGCCTGGTTCGCCTCCACGATCTGGGTGTCCGCGTCCACGACGAGCACCGCGTCCGCCATGCTCTCGATGGTGGCGCGGATCTCTGCGCCGCGCGTGCGCAGGCCGCGCTCGCGGCGCCCGATGAGCGCGTACAGCATCACGGAGGTGACCGCGACGAAGGCGATGCCCTTCGCGGTCTGGATCATCGTCCCGGCGTGATCGCCGATCAGCAGCTCGACGGCCCGATCGGACAGCTCGATCCAGACGGCGGAGAGCAGCGCGTAAGCGGCGACGATGCGGCCGGGCGGCCAGGGCAGGCGCCGCCGCCAGCGTGAGGCGCGGGGCGGTTCGGAAACGTTCGGTCGAGGCTCGCCCGCGCGCTGGGAGGGGCCAGGGGGCACTCGGACTGTCTAATCCGTGTGACGGGACCTTGTCATCTCGCCCGGACGGGACAGGTTCGGTTTCACTGATAGAGAACTCGTGATGGGGAGCCCATCGTGCGGCGGGGCGGTCGCCGCCTCGCGGATCGCTCACCCGCGCGCGGCGGATCGATTTGCGTACTCGGCTCGCGAGCACGCACCGGTTGCGCGCCGGAGGACGGGAGGCGGCGGCGCGGGGAGGGGGTGCGGGCCTCCGAAGCCCGCGAGAAATGGGCGGAAGCGCCGCAGGGTCGGGGATGGGTGCGGCGGTTGCATAGCGAACTAGCGATGTCGCTATGTCTTCTTCGGCAGGACGCAGAGGCCGGCCCCGCGGGGCGGCGCGGGCGCCCGCGGGCGAAGCGGTGCGCGAGGCCCCGGACGCTCGCCGCCGCCGCGGCGCGGGCGGTGGAGCCGGGCCGCCTGCCGAGCGGTGGAAGAACCCTTCGGGGAGGCATGGGCTCTCTCGCTTGAGCTCGGACTGGCGCGGCTCGTCGAACGGGCCGCGCGCGACGCGGAGGAACGGATGGAGAGGAACCCCAACAGATTCTGGAACCCCTACGCCGGAGGCGTGGCGCTCGGGCTGGTGCTGCTCGTCACGTTCCTGCTCATGGGGAAGGGGCTCGGAGCCTCGGGCGCGACGTACCGGGTCGGCGTGTGGGCCGTGTCCGGCCTGGCGCCCGCGCACGCGGAGCGAGTGCCGGCCATCGCCGGCATGCTCGAGGACGGTCACCCGCTCGACGACTGGCTCGTGTTCGAGGTCGTGGGCGTCCTCATCGGCGGCGTCCTCGGCGCGATCACCTCGGGGCGCTTCTCGCGCGAGGTGCTGAAGGGCCCGAGCTTCTCGAGCGGCGGCCGGATCGGCTTCGCGATCGCGGGCGGCGTGATCATGGGGTTCGCCGCCAAGCTGTCGCGCGGCTGCACCTCCGGGCAGGCGCTCTCGGGCGGCGCGGCCATGTCGGTCGGGTCGTGGGCCTTCATGCTGTCGGTGTTCGCGGGCGGCTACGCGGTCGCCTACTTCCTGAGGAGGCAGTGGCGATGACGACGATCTTCCCCATCGAGGCGCTCTCCGACGAGCGCCGCGCCCTCGGCCTGGGCGTCGCGGTCGTCGTCGGGATCGCGTTCGGGTTCGTGCTCGAGCGCTCCGGCTTCGGGCGCGCCCAGAAGCTCGTCGGGCAGTTCTACGGCTACGACTTCACCGTCCTCAAGGTGATGTTCACGGCGATCGTGACGGCGATGCTCGGGCTCGTCGTGCTCTCCTCCGCGGGGGTCGTGGACCTCGCGGCCATCCAGTTCAACTACCCGACCTACCTCTGGCCGATGATCGTGGGCGGCCTGTTGCTCGGCGCGGGGTTCGTGATGTCCGGGTACTGCCCCGGCACCTCGCTCGTCGCGACCGCCTCCGGCAAGCTCGACGGCGTCTCGACGGTCTTCGGCGTGGTCGTGGGCGGCCTCGTGTACGCGCACGTCGAGCCGGCGCTCGGCGCGTTCCCGAACTCGGGCAAGCTCGGCGCGCTCTCGCTCTCCACCTGGCTCGGGCTCCCCGCGCCGATCGTCGCCGTCTTCGTCGTGGCGTTCGCGATCGCGGCCTTCTTCGCGGGCGAGCGCATCGAGCGCCTCGTCGCCGGAGCGGCCCTCGCCGAGAGCCCGTCGGGCGCGGCGAAGAAGTGGATCTTCGTCGGCCTGGTCGCGGTGGCCCTCGCCGGCGTCGCGATGCTCGCCCTGCCCACCGGCACCGCTGCGGCGCCCTGATCCCGCCGCCGCTCACCCCGCAGTCGACACAAGGAGAAGCAAGATGAAGAAGATCCTGTCCGCCCTGACCCTCGCCGTCGCCTTCACCCTCGCGACCGCGACCCCCGCGCACGCCGAGGAGAAGATGCTCGGCACGGTGACGAAGATCGACCTCGCCGGCGCGACGGCGACGGCGACGCTCAAGGACTCGAAGAGCGGCTCGCTCGTCGATCTGCTCGTGGACGACACCGTCACGCTCGACAAGTTCAAGGACAAGCGGATCGGCGTCGGCGACGAGATCAAGGCCAAGTTCGAGAAGAAGGACGGGAAGAACCACTCCACGTTCTTCAAGAAGGCCGGCGGCTGCTAGCGACGCTCTGGCTCCCCTCCAGAGGGCCGGAGCAGGGCTGCAGCGCACGTCCCCTTGCGCTGCAGCCCTTTTTTTCAGATCACACGCTGAACGGAGAGTGAAAATGCGCATCCTGTCCCGCACCCTCGCGCTCGCCGCGGCCCTCGCCGCCGCGCCCGCGCTCGCCGCCGAGCACCCCGGAAACGACGTCATCCGCGAGAAGGGCTACAAGGGCCCGGAGACCTGCGAGGAGTGCCACCCCGGCACGGCGAAGGCGTTCCTCGGGACCGTCCACTGGAAGCACGCGTCCAAGGTGACGAACGTGGACAACCTGGATCCCAAGCTCGAATACGGGATGAAGAACCGCATCTACACGTTCTGCAACGGCAACGACGTCGTCAACGATCTCAAGGAGATCCCGCAGAACGCGCTCGGCAAGACGAAGCTCACCGGCTGCAACACCTGCCACCCCGGCAACCACCTCGCCGGCGTGGGCTCGGACGGCGCGGAGGCGGAGGCCGCCATCGACTGCCTGGTGTGCCACTCGGCCAAGTACGACTACTCGAAGCGGAAGCCCTACAAGACCCCCGACGGCAAGGTCGCGATCGGGCAGGACCGGAGCGTCGAGGCGGCCCTCGCGGTGGGCAAGCCCACCGTCAAGGCCTGCATGACCTGCCACGAGACGGCGGGCGGCGGCACGCTCATCAAGCGCGGCTTCGCGTTCGACGCCGAGCACGACGCGCACGCCGCGAAGGGCATGACCTGCGCCGACTGCCACAAGGCGAAGGACCACAAGATCCCGACGGGCTTCGATCCGAACAACTGGGCGAACGACGGCGTCCGCGTGGCCTGCGCCGACTGCCACGGCGCCAAGCCGCACAAGGACGCGGACTACGACGCGCACGTCGCGAAGATCGCCTGCCAGACCTGCCACATCCCGACCTCGGGCGGCGCGGTGGCGAAGGACTTCACGAAGTGGTCGAAGGACGCGTCGACGGGCTTCTGGGAGCCGTCCACCATCAAGCGGGAGCCGGCGGGCACGAAGCCGGTCTACGCGTGGTTCAACGGCTCCGTCCGGAACGAGCCGCACTTCATCGGCCCCAAGGGCAGCCGGGCCGACCCGAAGAGCAAGATCACCCCGTTCAAGATCTACGAGGGGCGCGCCTACTACGATCGCCGCACGGGCAAGCTCCTCTCCATGGACTTCGCCCAGCCGACGGCGACCGGTGACACGCTCGCGGGCGTCGCCTCCGCCGCGAAGACGCTCGGCCTGAAGAACGTCGACCCCGTCCCCGGCTGGCAGACCATCTACTTCGCGAACAGCCACCTCGTGACGAGGCAGAAGGCGCTGTCCTGCGATCGCTGCCACACCGCGAACGGGCAGCTCGACTTCGAGGCGCTGGGCTACTCGAAGGGCGAGATCGCCCGGCGCAAGCTGAAGAGCGCGGAGCTCTGGTTCGACCGGCTCCACGACAAGGAGCAGAAGAAGGAAGAGTTCTAGGTCCCCCGGCGCGGGCGGGCGCCCGTCGCCCGTCCGCGCTATCCTGTCCCTCCGTGTCGAACCTTCGTCCAGAGCCCCCCCTCGCCTCCGACCCCGCCCGCGCCGGGCGGATCGCGGAGGTGCTGAAGGCCGTCGCGCACCCGCTGCGGCTGCGCATCGTCGCCTCGCTCTGCCGCGAGGAGCTGAACGTCTCGACGCTCGCGGAGCGCCTCGGCGCGAGCCAGGCGATCGTCTCCCAGCAGCTGCGCATCCTGCGCAGCCTCGGGCTCGTGGCCGCGACGCGCGAGGACGGCTTCGCGCGCTACCGGCTCGCCGAGCCGGCGCTCGAGGACCTCGTCTGCTGCATGGAGCGCTGCGAGCGCTGAACGACGGCTGGCGACGCGCGGTCGCCCTCGGTGCCGCGCATCGTCCCGCCGTTCAGGCGCCGTCGAGCTGCCGGTCCTGGCGGCCGGACGCCGAGGCGAGCCCGATGAGCATCGCGTAGACGAGGGCGACGACCGGGGTCGCGACGAGCACGGCGCGCGGCCCCTCGATGACGTGCCCCGCGTCGCCGGCGAAGTGGAGCGCGAGCTCGCAGGCCTGGCGCACCACGGTCGCCCCGACGGCGTACAGGCCGACCTGCCACCAGCGCGTCAGCCGCCACCCCACGATGAAGCAGGCGACGAGCTCCGGCGCGAAGAGGGCGCCCCACATCCAGCCTGGCACGGTCCCGGTGGCGGCGAGAGACGCCACGATGGCGCCGCGGTGGATGACGAAGTGCGAGAACGCGTGCGCGGCCAGGATGCCGCACAGCGACACCCCCAGCCAGGGCAGCTCGCCCCTGACGCTCCGGCCCCCATGTGTCATTCGGTCGCACTCCAGCATGGGGGCCGGAGTGGACGCAAATCCAAACGTGGACTAGCGAGCGCGGTCTCGTCCGCGCCCGCCGCCGGGCTGGCGGCCGGGCGCGTCGCCCGCGAACGCGGCGGAGAGCCAGCGCCAGAGCGCGGCGGGGGTCGGCGCGAGCCGCAGCGCGGCCCACCGCACCCGCCGAAGGTCCCGCCCGCGGGCGTGCCCCTCGAGGCCCCGGAGCAGGGAGCGCGCCTCCTCGCGCTCACCCTCGGCGGCGAGCGCCGGCGCGAGCGCGAGCCGCGCCTCGAGGTGCAGCGGCTCGAGCTCCAGCGCGCGGCGCAGGAGC
>NZ_JALCZB010000120.1:0-11488 GCF_022690745.1 Anaeromyxobacter sp. SG64
CG
This sequence comes from Anaeromyxobacter sp. SG64, assembly GCF_022690745.1. Lineage (NCBI taxonomy): Bacteria > Pseudomonadati > Myxococcota > Myxococcia > Myxococcales > Anaeromyxobacteraceae > Anaeromyxobacter > Anaeromyxobacter sp. SG64. Next base: position 3 of record NZ_JALCZB010000120.1, read on the forward strand.
AGGGCGACGCGGCCGAGGCGCGCCGCCGGGCGGCGGACGCCGAGCGCCGCGCGGAGCTCGCCGAGGCCGAGGCGCGGCGCAAGGGCGAGGAGTCCGCCAAGGCCTCCGGCGCGATCGCCCGCGCGGAGGCGCTCGAGCAGGAGCTCGACGCGCTCCGGACCGACCTCGTCGTCGCGCGCGGAGAGGCCGAGGGCGCCCGCGGCGAGGCGGAGAAGCGCACCGTCGAGCTCCGCAAGCGCGTGCAGGAGCTCGAGGCGGCGAACGCCAAGAACGAGGAGCGCGTGCTCCGCGCCTACCAGAAGATCAAGGGCGACGAGAAGGTGCGCGACAAGGTGCGCAAGGCGCTCGCGATCGCGGCGCAGCTCCTCGACGAGGGTGCGCCGGCGGAGCCGGGAGCGAAGGACCCGCGCGCGGCGCCCCCTCGCGAGTAGCGCGGCCTACCCCAGCGCCTCTTCCTCTTCGTGAAGCTCTCCGTGCAGGCGGAGATCCAGGCCGAAGTAGCGGAGCATCCGCTGCTGGTGGCGCGTGAGGCCGCGGAGCTGGAGGCGTTCGCCGCGCTGCGCGAGATCGCGCGCGACGGCGGCGAGGCCGAAGTCCTGGCAGTCCCGCACCTGCGAGAAGTCGACGACGAGCGCGTCGCTCGAGGGGATCTCGCCGAGCCAGCCGGTGAGGCGCGTCGCGGCCCGCCCGTCGAACGTTCCACCGATACGAATGACCAGCTCCCCGTGCGCGCCTCGCGTCACGTCCATCATCTCGTTCACCTCGCGATTGCGAGCGTCTAGGGTGTGGCCGCCCTCCCGGGCGGTCAACTTCCGACCCCAAGCGAGCCCCACTGCGACGCGGTCTCGCGGGGTTTCACTCGCCTGTTCGCGAATCGTGCTCGGCCGTTTAGTGCGTCTCGGCTCCGGGGATCTCCTGCGACATCTCGTCGCCGCCGCTCGCGGCCCGCATGGCGCCGAGCGCGGCTCCGATCGCGATCAGGTTCGTGGGCGAGAGCGCCGCGCGCGCCGCCGCCTTCACGAACGGGCGCATGACCGGCCACAGCCCGCCTCCGAGGACGAACCCGGCCGCGGCGGCGACCCCCAGGACGGCCATCGGCCGCTCCTGCATGTGCCGCTCGAGCTCGACCTGCTCGGCGAACCGCGTCACCGCGTCGCGGGCCTGGCGGCTCACCGACTTCAGCGTCTCGCCCACCTCGTTCATGTCGTCCATCGCCGCCATGTCTCCCGCCCCCCTCGTCCCTCGGTCGTCCATGGGCGCGCTCAGGTCCGCGACATGAGCCTGCCGAGCACGAAGCCCAGCCCGGCGGCGATTGCGATCGCCGCGACCGGGCGCTCGCGCGCGAAGTTCCGGACGATCTCGCCCGCGTCCTCCGCGTACCCGCGGAGCTCCTCGATCCGATCCTGTACGTCCTGGGCGATGTCGCCCGCACCTTGCCTCATGTGCGACACGGTGCTGCCGCCGTTCTCCATGTGCCAACCTCGAGCGTGAAAGGGATCCTCTCGGCAAGGTAGAGGCAACGTGCCGGACGCGCCAAAGCCCCGTGGAGGCGGCGGCGGCGGTCCGGACGGGCGTCCCGGTGGCCGGCGGATCGTCCTGCACCCCCCCGGGGCTCGAGGCTCGCGACGGAGCGCCCGGGCGGGCGGCGGGCCTCAGCGGCGCGCCGCGCGCCGCCGACGTACGGCTCCGAGGAGCTCCGTCAGCTCGGCGATGCCGAGCGCGCGCGCGGCGGCGAGGTAGGCGAGGCCTCCCGCGGCTACGGGGACGAGCCCGAGCGAGAGCTGGCGCCCGAGCCCGCCCCCCGCGCCGAGCAGGCGCGAGAGCCCATGCTCGGTCGCCCACGCGGCGACGCCGAGCACGGCGGTCGCGACGAGCACGCGCCCGAGCTGGGCCGCGATCCCGACGCCGCCCAGGCCGCCGTGGCGGCGCCGCCAGGCGAAGGCGAGCACGAGGAAGTTCACCCCGGCGGCGATCGAGGTCCCGAGCGCCACGCCGCGGAAGCCGAGCACGGGCCAGAGCGTCACGTTGAGCGCCACGTTCGACGCCATCCCGAGGACGCTGCCGACGACCGGCACCCGCGCCTCGTCGAGCGCGTAGAAGGCGGGCGCGAACACCTTCACGCCCGAGTACGCGTACAGCCCGATCGCGTAGAACACGAGCGCCTGCGCCGTCGCCGCCGTGTCCTCCGGGCGGAATCGGCCGTGCTCGTAGATCATGGAGATGATCGGGCGCGCCAGGACCGCGAGCCCCACCGCGGACGGCACGTTCAGGAACGCCACGTGCCGCATCGCCGCCCCGAGTGTCGCCTTCACCGCCGGCATGTCGCGCGCGGCGGCGCGCTGCGCGACCCCCGCCCCCGCCACCGTCGCGATCGCGACGCCGAACACGCCGAGCGGGAGCTGCATGAGCCGGAAGGCCATCTGCAGCCACGTGTTCGCGCCCACCTGGTGCGACGCGAAGACCGTGTTCACGAGGATGTTCACCTGGGTCGCGGAGAGGCCGACGACCGCGGCCCCCATGAGCCTGCCGATCCGGCGCAGCCCCGGGTCGGCGAGCGCGTCGCGCGCCAGGGTCGGCCGGATCCGGAAGCCGAGCGCGTGGAGCGCCGGGAGCTGGGCGGCGAGCTGCATCACCCCGCCGACCATCGTCCCCACCGCCCAGCCGACCACCGCGCGCTCGGGCGGCCAGCCCGCCGCCCACAGCCCGAGCCCCACCGCGATGGAGCCCACGTTGAAGAGCGCGGGGGCGATCGCCGGCGCGGTGAAGCGGCTCTGCGCGTTCAGCATGCCCATCGCCACCGCGGCGAGCGACACGAGGAGCAGGAAAGGCATCATGATCCGCGCGAGCAGCGCGGCGAGGCCGGACGCCTCGAGGCCCGGCGCGATCACCGCCACGAGCCCGCCCGCGAAGACGACCCCGAGCGCGGTGAGGATCCCGACCGCGAGGAGCACGAGCGCGACGACGGCGTTCCCGAGCCGGTAGGCGGCCTCGCGGCCGCGGTTCCGGTGCGCGTCGGCGAACGCCGGGACGAACGCGGAGGAGAGCGCCCCCTCCGCGAAGAGGTCCCGCAGGAGGTTCGGGATCCGGAACGCGACCACGAAGGCGTCGGAGAACCGGTTCGCGCCGATGAGGATCGCGAAGAGCTGGTCCCGCGCGAGGCCGAGGACGCGCGAGATCATGGTCGCGGCGGACAGCCACAGCGCCCGGCCCACGCGCACCGGCGCGGCCGAGGTGGCCCCCGAGGCTGCGCCCGGGGTCGCGCCCGCGGGCGCCTGCGTCGGTTGCGTCATCTGGGTCGTGGTCCCTGCTCGGCGGCGGCCGCTAGTGCTTGCCCATCGCGGGGCCGCGCGCGGCGGCCTCCTTCTTCATCAGGAAGGACTTCGCCTGCGCCTGGATCGTCTGGGGGACGTTCCGGTCTCGGGCGAGCTCCTTGATGTCCTTCTCCTGCAGCGTGTACATCATCTTCAGCGCCGTCGGCAGCGGGACCTTCGGGTTCTTCACGAGCGAGATCTTGATCGCGTAGGTCCGCGTGAACTCCCGGTTCGAGTAGATGTACCGGAGCACGTCCGAGCTCACCGTCCGCGAGTTGGCGAGGCCGAGGATCTCACCGTCCGTGATGCGGGGGCTCGTCGCGGCCGCCATCGACACGAGCTTGTTGGAGTCGCGCAGGAGGAGCGTGCGCGCCTCCTTGTTGCCGAGGGTGGCGAGCTTGATCTTCTCGGCCACCGACATGCGCATGACCCGCTGCGTGATGTTGAGCTTCTTCTTCTCGTCCTCGGCCGTCTGCGCCGCCGCGGCCGCGCCCTGCTCCTGGGCCAGCTCCGCGCCGTAGTCGCGCATCAGGGCGGCCGCGGTCTCGACCGGCTCGGGCGCCCTCGCGCTCGGGTCCACCCCGTGGATCCGCACGTGCGCCGCGACGAGCTGCGGGACGTCGAGCAGCGTGAGGCCGTTCCGGACGCAGAAGTCGCACGCGCCGTCCACCGTCGAGGCGAGCGCGCTCGGGTTCCGGCACAGGGCGCGGATGATCTCGTCGCAGCGCAGGAGCCTGAGCTCGTTCTGGCGGACGATGTCGACGAGCCGCTGCGACACCGAGGCCGCGAGGCGCGCCACGGTGGCGTCCGGCGTCGCCGGGTTGAGGAGCACGAGCTCGAGCGCGGCGTCCTTGCCGGCGAGCCTGTCGGCGAGCCAGTCGAGGACCTGCCCCGGGACCCCCTCGGCGCGCAGGGCCACGCCCCAGAGCTTGTCGGGGAGCCCCTCCGCCGTCTTCTGCGCCGTGGCGGCGACGGTCGCGTCGCCGTCGAACGACAGGAACCAGAGGAGCGTGACGAGGTCCCCGGGCGCGACGGCGGGGACGAGCCCCTTCGCGCCCATCGTCCGCAGCGCCGCCGGCGCCTTCTCGTCGGCGTGCTTCTGGAGCGGCTTCGGCAGCGTGTCGAGCGGCAGCGGACACCCGGGCATCTCGGCTCCTAGACGACGGCTCGCGATCCGATCGGATCGTCCGTTCAGGGCGCCTCCGGCGCCTCGGCCGGTGAGCCGAGCGCGACGGGCGACACCTCGTAGACCGGCGCGCGGCGCCGGCGCCAGCGGTGGCGCAGCTTGCCGAGCGTCCGGTTGAGGGGGTTCTTGCGGGAGAGGAACGGCAGCACCGGGTCGCTCCGGGTGCCGAGCGCCTCCCGGGCGGCGAGGAGCCGGACGTCGCGGGGCCACAGCTCGAGCCCGCGCGCGATGGCGCGGACGGAGCGGTCGCGCTGGTTGAGGGCGAGGTGCACCCGCGCCAGGTTGAGCAGGAGCTCCGGGTCCGGGCCCGAGGCGCGCACCGCCTGGTCGCACAGCGAGACGCCCAGGTTCGAGTTCCGCTCGACGAGGACGAGGGTGACGCCGTACCAGGACATCGCCCGCGGCGCGCGCGAGTCGCGCCGGAACGCGCGCTCGAAGGCGGCGTGGGCGCCGTCGACGTCGCGGGCGGCGAACGCGGCGAGCCCCTCCTCGAGGGCGGCGTCGCCCGCCGGCTCGGGGGCGGCCCGTGGCGGGGAGAGGGGCTCCGTCACCGGTTCCGCTCGTGGAGGAGGCGCAGGCCGTCGAGCGTGAGGTGCTCGTCCACCTCGGTGATGGTCTTCGAGACGCCGGCGATGAGCGCGGCGAGCCCGCCGGTGGCGACCACCTTGGGGCCGAAGCCGAGCTCGTCCGCCATCCGCGCGCAGATCCCGTCCACCAGGCCGACGTAGCCGTACACGAGGCCGCTCTGGATGGACGCGACGGTGTTCTTGCCCACCACGTGCGGCGGCTTCTGGAACTCGACGCGCGGGAGCTTCGACGCGTGCCGGAACAGGGCGTCCATCGAGATGGCGATGCCGGGGCAGATCGCGCCGCCCAGGTACTCGCCCTTCGGCGAGACCGCGTCGAACGTGGTCGCGGTGCCGAAGTCGACCACGATGAGCCCGCAGCGCCACCGCTCGTACGCGGCGACCGCGTTCACCACCCGGTCCGCCCCGACCTCGCGCGGGTTCTCGTACAGGATGGACATCCCGGTCTTCACGCCGGGGCCGACGAAGAGCGGCTTCACCTTGAAGTACCGGAGCGACATCTGCTCCAGGGTGAAGGCGAGGGGCGGCACGACGCTCGAGATCGCCACCGCCGTCACGGCCGCGGGGTCGAGCCCGGCGGCGGCGAAGAGCTGGCGGGCCAGGATGCCGTATTCGTCGTAGGTCCGGGTGTGGCTCGTCTCGATCCGCCAGTGATGGCGGAGCGAGGCGCCCTCGTAGGCACCCAGGACGGTGTTGGTGTTGCCGACGTCGATGGCGAGCAGCACGGCCGGAGCCTAGCGTCGCCTCCCAGCCGGGGTCAACGCGGTCGGCGCCTCCCGGGCCGCTATCGCGGCCGGAGCAGGGCGACGTCGCCCGAGAGGATCCGCTCCACGCCCGCGCGCCCGCGCACGAGGAGCGCGCCGGTCGCGTCGATGTCCTCGGCGATCCCCACGATCTCGCGCCCGTCCGTCCTCACGGTCACCTCGCGGCCCAGGGTGACGGAGCGCTCGCGCCAGGCCTCGCGGATGACGCCGAACCCCTCCTCCGCGTGCCGGTCGATCCAGTCCTCGAGCGCGGTGAAGCAGGCGGCCGCGAAGAGCGCGCGGGGCGCGGGGGTGCGGCGCTCGATGGCGAGGCTCGTCGCCTCCGCGCGCAGCTCCTCCGGGAAGTCCTCCGCGCGCGCGTTCACGTTGACCCCGACGCCGATCACGACCCAGTGGACGCGGTCCGGCTCGGCGGCGAGCTCGGTGAGGATGCCGGCGAGCTTCCTCCCCGACGCGAGGAGGTCGTTCGGCCACTTGATCCCCGCCTCCACCCCCGCCTGGCGGATCGCCTCGCAGATCGCGATCGAGGCGACGAGCGTCAGCTCGGAAGCGCGGGCCGGCGAGAGGTCGGGCCGGAGGATCGCGGAGAAGTAGAGGTTGCGGCGCGGGGGCGAGACCCACGCCCGGCCGCGGCGCCCCCGGCCGGCGGTCTGCGTCTCGGCGACGACGATGGTCCCGTGCTCGGCGCCCGCCTCGGCGAGCTCCTTGGCGCGGTCGTTCGTCGAGCCGAGCTCCTCGTGGCAGTGCAGCTCCCGGCCCAGGTCGTGCGTGTTGAGCAGCGGCCGGAGCTCCAGCGCGGTGAGCCGGTCGGGGACCTCCGCGAGGCGGTACCCGCGCGCGGGCACGGCGTCGATGCGGTAGCCCTGCGCGCGGAGCGCGTCCACGTGCTTCCAGACGGCGGCGCGGGTGAGGCCGAGCTTGCCGGAGATGGCCTCGCCCGAGACGAACTCGTCGCCCGCCTCCGCCAGGAAGGCGAGCACCAGCTCCTCGCTGCTCGAGGCCTCCGCCATGCTGCGAGGACGCTACGCGAGCTCGAAGGAGATGTCGACCGCCCGGGCCGAGTGCGTGATGGCACCCATCGAGACGAAGTCGACCCCGGTCGCGGCGACCCGCGGGAGCCGCTCCAGGGTCATGTTCCCGCTCGCCTCGAGGAGCACGCGGCCGTTCGCGCGACGGACCGCCTCGGCCATCGCAGCGTCGTCCATGTTGTCGAGCAGGACGATGTCCGCGCCCGCCGCCACGGCCGCCTCGAGCCCCGGGAGGTCCACCACCTCGACCTCGATCTTGAGCATCGCGCCGGCCTGGGCGCGGGCGCGGCGCACCGCCTCGGCCACCCCGCCGCAGGCCGCGACGTGGTTGTCCTTGATGAGGATCCCGTCGCCGAGGGCGAAGCGGTGGTTCTTCCCCCCGCCGGCCCGCACCGCGGCCTTCTCGAGCATGCGCCAGCCCGGGGTGGTCTTGCGCGTGTCGAGGAGGCGCGTCCGGGTGCCGCCGGCCTCGAGCGCGTCGACGCAGCGGCGCGTCGCGGACGCGACGCCGGACAGGCGCTGCAGGAAGTTGAGCGCGGTGCGCTCGGCGGCGAGGAGCGCGCGGACCGGCCCCGTGGCGACGCCGACCACCTCGCCGCGGAGGGCGCGCGCCCCGTCCGCTCGATCGAAGCGGCACTCGGCGCCGAGCCGCTCGAAGACCCGGACGGCGACGGCCGTCCCGGCGAGGGTCAGCTCCTCCTTGACGAGGAACTGCCCCTCCCCCATCGCAGCCGGGTCGATCGTGGCCTCGCTCGTGACGTCCCCGAGGAGCAGGTCCTCCTCGAGCGCGAGATCGACGAGGCGCTCCGCGTGGGCCGAGAGCCGAGGCATCCCGGGTGCTACTTCCTGCCGCGCCGCGCCGCCGCCTTGCGCGCGCCCTTCTTCGCGGCCGTCTTGCGCGCCGGGGCCTTCACGACGCGCTTCGCAGCCGCCTTCTTCCCGCCGCGAGCCGCCGCCTTGCGAGCGGGGGCCTTCTTCGCGGCCACCTTCTTGCCGCCGCGGGCCGGCTTCGCGGCGACCTTCTTGGCCGCGGCCTTCTTCGCCGGCTTGCGGGCGGAGCGGCGCGCCGGCTTCTTCTCCTTGCGGAGGCCCTCGATGCCGGAGACGACCGCGCTCGAGGCTGCCTTCGCGATCTCCGTCGCGGTGGCGACCACCTTCTCGACGGCCCCGGCGACCGCCGTCTGCACCTGACCGGCGGCCTCCTGGACGGCCGCGGCCGGCGTGGACGGCGACTCCTCGGTCGTGGGCTTCTGCTCGTTCTGGTTCTCCATGGATTGCCTCCTCGTGGAAAGCGTCTCGGAACCCGAGAGCATTGCACGATGCGCTTCGAGCTTGTGCTTTTTTTCGCGGAGCTCGACGAGCCGCGCGCGATCCTTCTCGACCACCTCCGCCGGCGCCTTCGCGACGAAGCTGGGGTTCTCGAGCTTCTTCCCGACCGAGGCGAGATCCTGATCCAACTTGGCGATTTCCTTCTCGATTCTCGCCGCCTCCGCCGCGAGATCGATCGCGCCGGCGAGGCCGACGCGGACCTCGAAGCCGGCGCCGACGGCCACCGCGCTCTGGCCGCGCTTCGCGGGGACCGCCCCGTCGGAGAGCACGCGCGCGTCCTTCACATTGGCGAGCCGGTGAATGCGGCCGAGCTCCTCGCGAACGGTCGCCTCGGCCTCCGCGTCGAGCGAGCCGAGCTCCACGTCCTCGAGCACGACCTTGAACGGGATGTTCATCTCCCCGCGGATGTTGCGGATGGCGTCGACGACGCCGATCACCGGGCCGAACCCGCGCTCGGCGGCCTCGTCCACCTCCGCCGCGCGCGGGTAGCGCGCCGCCAGGATCGAGTCGGGCCAGCCGTCCGCGCCGACGCGCGCGCGGAGCACGTGCCAGAGCTCCTCGGTGATGAACGGCATGAAGGGATGCAACAGGAGGAGCGCGGTCTTGAGCGTGTGCGTGAGCGTCGCCTGCGCCGCCGCCTTCTTGCCGGCGTCGTCGCCGTAGAGCGCCTCCTTGGCGAGCTCGATGTACCAGTCGCAGAGCTCGCCCCACACGAACTGGTAGACCGTGCTCGCCGCCTCGTTGAAGCGGAACCCCTCGAGCGCCGCGAGGGTGTCGTTCACGGCGCGCTGCGTGCGCGCCAGGATCCAGCGATCGGCGGGGGTCATCGCGAGCTTCGTGGGGTCCACGTCGCGGTGGACGTGGCCCTCGAGGTTCATGAGCGCGAAGCGCGTCGCGTTCCAGAGCTTGTTCGCGAACGCGCGGTAGCCCTCGATGCGGTCCTTCGCGAGCTTGATGTCGCGCCCCTGCGCGGTGAGCGCCGCGAGCGTGAAGCGGAGCGCGTCCGCGCCGTACTGCTCGGTGATGACGAGGGGGTCGATCACGTTCCCCTTCGTCTTCGACATCTTCTGGCCCTTCTCGTCCCGCACCATCGGGTGCAGGTACACCGTCCGGAAAGGCACCTCGCCCATGAAGTGGATCCCCATCATCATCATCCGGGCGACCCAGAAGAAGATGATGTCGTGCCCCGTCTCCATGACGGACGTGGGGTAGAACGTCTCGAGCGTCTTCGTCCGGTCCGGCCAGCCCATGGTCGAGAACGGCCAGAGCGCCGACGAGAACCAGGTGTCGAGCACGTCCTCGTCCTGGCGCAGCGCTCCCTTGCCGCAGGTGGCGCACGCGGACGGCGTCTCGCGCGCGACGGTGACGTGGCCGTCCGGACAGTACCAGGCCGGGATCTGGTGGCCCCACCAGAGCTGGCGGCTGATGCACCAGTCGTGGATGTTGCGCATCCACGCCATGTACGTGTTCGTCCACTGCTCCGGGATGAAGCGCGTCCGCCCCTGCTCCACCGCCTCGATCGCCGGCCGCGCGAGCGGCTCGATCTTCACGTACCACTGGTCGGAGAGGAGCGGCTCGAGCACGGTCTGCGAGCGCTGGCAGCGGCCGAGCGGGAGGACGTGCGGCTTCGTCCCGCGATCGAGCCCCTTCTCGGCGAGGAGCCGCTTCACCTCCTCGCGCGCGTCGAACCGATCCCGGCCGGCGAGCGGCCCGGCCGCCTCGGTCATCCGCCCGTCGAGCCCGATGACCGTGAGCTGCTCGAGCCCGTGGCGCTTGCCGACCTCGAAGTCGTTGAAGTCGTGCGCGGGCGTCACCTTCACGGCGCCGGTGCCGAACTTCGGATCGACGAGGATGGCGTCGGCGACGATCGGGATCTCGCGATCGAGGAGGGGGTGGCGCACCTTCTTGCCGACGAGCCCCCGGTAGCGCTCGTCCTCCGGGTGGACGGCGACGGCGGTGTCGCCGAGCATCGTCTCCGGCCGGGTGGTGGCGACCACGATCTCGCCGGAGCCGTCGGCGAGCGGATAGGCGAACGACCAGAGCTCGCCGGGGTGCGCCTCCTCGTGCTCGACCTCGAGGTCGGAGAGCGCGGTGCGGCAGTCGGGGCACCAGTTGATGAGCTTCTTCTCGCGGTAGACGAGCCCCTCCTCGTGCAGGCGCACGAAGACCTCGCGCACGGCGCGGGAGGACCGCTCGTCCATCGTGAAGCGCTCGCGCTCCCAGTCGAGGGAGGCGCCGAGCGCCTCGTGCTGCTCGCCGATGCGCGAGCCGAAGCGCTCCTTCCACGCCCACACGCGGCGGAGGAACTCCTCGCGGCCGAGGTCGTGGCGGCTCACCTTCTCCGTCTTCTTGAGCTCCTTCTCCACGATCATCTGCGTGGCGATGCCGGCGTGATCGGTGCCGGGGAGCCACAGGGTGTTGAAGCCGCTCATCCGCTTCCAGCGGATGAGGACGTCCTGCAGGGTCGCCGTGAGCGCGTGGCCGAGGTGCAGGGAGCCCGTCACGTTCGGCGGCGGCAGCACGATCGAGAACGGCGGGCGCGTGCGGTCGTTCTCGTCGCCGTGGAAGTAGCCGCGCTCGAGCCAGAAGGGATACCAGCGGGCCTCGACCTCGCGGTGCTCGTAGCCCTTCGCGAGCTCGGTCCGGTTGTCGTTCTCCATGACGTCTCGATTCGCCCTCCCGCCCGGCGTGCGGACGGGAGGGCCTGATGAGGTTGTCCTTGCGGGATGGCGCCGGGCGCTCAGCCCTGGCGCGACTTCACGAGGCGGTCGAGGTTCTCGCGGATGATCGTCTCCGCGAGCTCGGGTACCACCTCCCATACGATGCGCTCGATGACCTCGCGGGAGGCCTTCGAGAGCGCGTCGCGGAGCGCCGTCTCGCCGCCGTCGGCGGCGGAGGCCGCGGCGGGCGCGTGGCCCGTCGTGGCCGCAGGCGGCACGAACTCGTGCATCGGAGCGAGCTCCGGCGCGGGCGCCTCGGCCGGCGGCAGCTCGATCGGCGCGGGCGCGCGCGGCGCCGCGTCGAGCCCGAGGCCGAGGTCGAGCGGCTCGTGGCGCGCCTGCGCCGCCTCTCCCATGTCCACGTCGCTCCAGTCGTCGTCCTGGCGCGGCGCGACGACGGGCGCGGGCTGGGCGGGCGTTCCGAAGCCGAAGGGATCCTTGCGCACCGGCGCGGGCGCGGGCTGCGCCACGGGCGGCGCCGGCCGGGCCGGCTGGACCGGCGTTGCCGGGCGAGCTGCCTGCGGCGGCGCGCCGAGGAAGGACGCCGGACGCGGGCCGGCG
>NZ_JALCZB010000121.1:0-11481 GCF_022690745.1 Anaeromyxobacter sp. SG64
CGCCGCCGTGGCGCTCCGGCGCGCGCCGGTCGCCGCGCTCGTGTGGCCGCGCGCGCTCGACACCTCCCGCTCGGCCGCGCCGCTCCTCGCGGACGCCCGCACCCGGGGCGGCTTCGTCCTCCGGCTGCGCTCGCGCGCCGCCGGGAGCTTCGCCGCGTCGGTGGACACGCTCCTGTCCGTCTGGTCCGAGGGCGCCGGCGACGCGCGGCCCGCGGAGGCGACGGTACCGCTCGCGGCGCTCGCCCCCGCGGAGCTCGCGGCGCTCGCGCGGGGGAGCTCCTCGCCGCGGCTCCGGCTGGCACCGCGGACGCGGGCGGCGCCCGCGGGCGCGCGCACGCTCGCCGACGTGTGCGACGTCCGCTTCGGCACGAAGTCCGGCTGCAACGCGTTCTTCCAGCTCAGGCCGCTCGGCGGCGGCCGGTTCGAGTCGCCGCTCCTCGGCGAGGTGGCGCTCGCGCCCTCGGACGTGGTCCCGCTCCTCGCGTCGCTCAAGGAGGCGCGCGCGCCGGAGCGCGCCGAGCCGGGCCGGGTGCTCTTCCGGCCGCTCGAGCCGTCCCGCGCGGCGCGCGCGTACCTGCGGCGCGGTGAGGCCGCGGGCGTCCACCTCCGCCCGACCTGCGCCGGGCGCGCCCCCTGGTGGCGGCTCGTGCCGGGCCGCGGACCCGCGCCCGTGCTCTACCCCGCCAAGGTGGCCGCGCGCGCGTTCGCGTTCCTGAACGCGGAGGGGCTGTGGGAGGACAAGAAGTGGCACGCGCTCTTCCCGCGCGAGCTCCCGCCCTGGCAGGTGGCGCTCGTCCTCGGCGCGACGCCGGTGCGGCTCGCGATCGACGCGGGCGCGCGGCAGCTCACCGGCGCGCAGGCCATCGCCGACGTCGACTGCCGCGTCCTCGCCGCGGCCCCCTTCCCCGCGCCGGCGGCGCTCGCGGCGGTCGAGGCGGAGCTCGCGTCGGTCCGCGCGGCGCTCGCCGTGGCGCCGGTCACGACCGACGTGCGGGTCATGCTCGCGCGGCCGGCGCAGCGGGAGCTCGACGCGATCGTGGGGCGGGCCCTCGGGCTCGAGCGGCCGGCGGTCGAGCGCGCCCGGCGCGAGCTCGCCCTGCGCGTGGAGCGGCGGCTCGCGCACGCGGAGGCGACCCGCAGGGTCATCGGCGCGTGAGCGCGCGAGGGGCCTCGACGCGCGGCCGGCTGCGGACGAGCGTTCAGCGCCCGGCGGGTCCGCCCTCGGCGGGCCCGCTCGCGGCGGGGATCTCGTCGCCCTCGGGCGCGCGCGCGACGGACTCCCGCGCGACGCACTCGGAGCAGGTGCCGATGAGCTCGTGGTGGTGGCTCTCGAGCCGGAACCCGTAGCGCGTCGCCACCTCCCGCTGGAGGATCTCGAAGGCCTCGAACTCGAACTCGACCACCTTGCCGCACCGCCCGCAGCGCAGGTGGTCGTGGTGGTGGCGGCCGAAGGTCGTCTCGTAGCTGCGCGTCTCCCCGGCGAGGATGGCGGGCTCCAGGATGCCCGCCTCCGCGAGGAGCGGGAGCGTGCGGTAGACCGTCGCCTTCGAGCCGCGGATGCCGCGCTGCTTCAGGTCGGCGATGAGCTCGTCGATCGGGTAGTGCCCCTCGCGCGCGAGCGCGGCCTCGACGATGGCGGCGCGGGCCTCCGTGAGGCGGAGGTCCTTCCCCGCGAGAAATCGCTCGAACCGGTCCAGCGCGTCCTGGACCCGTGCGTCCACGCCCTCCGTGCGACCCGGTCTCACGGCCCGTACGCTAGCGAGCGACCGACTCTCGTGTCAACGCACGTCCCCGGAAATGCCGGCGCCCTGCCGGGCGTTCTCCCCGCGCCTGGCGCCCCGCACGCTGTCCATGCGTCCGCCCTTCCGGTAAGAGAGAGCCTCCGTGACTGCCATCGTCAGGGCCGCCGCCGCGACCCTCGCCGTCCTCCTCTCCGCTCCCTCCGCCGCAGAGCCCCCTTCGCAGCGCGACCTCCAGGCCGCGCTCGACAGCATCGTCCAGGGCAGCGCCCTCGCCGGGGCCCGCGCGGGCGTGCTCGTCGCCGACGTGACATCGGGTGACGTGCTCTACGCCCGCGAGGCGGACGTGCTCCTCAACCCCGCCTCGAACGTGAAGCTCGTCACCTCCGCCGCCGCGCTCGCGCGGCTCGGGCCGGGCTACCGCTTCGCGACCGAGTTCCTGGTGGACGCCCCCTCCGCTCGCTCGCCGCAGGTGCGCACCCTCTACGTCCGCGGCCGCGGGGACCCCACGCTCGTCACCGAGCGGCTCTGGGCGATCGCGGGCGAGCTCGCGCACCTCGGCATCCGCAGGGTCGGCGACGTCGTGCTCGACGACGGCTGGTTCGACGCCGAGCGGTACGGCCCTGGCTACGACCAGGAGGAAGGGGACCGGTCCTACCTCGCGCCCACCGGCGCGCTCTCGCTCAACTGGAACGCCGTCGCGGTCTACGTCGGTCCGGGCGCCGGCCGAGGCCAGAAGGGCCGCGTGGAGCTCGAGCCGCAGAGCCCGTTCTTCGAGGTGGTGAACCGCACCCGGACCGTCGGGCCCCGCGGCCGGCGCCACGTGACCGTCGAGTCCTCGCTCGCCGGCGGCAGGCAGCGGATCGTGATCTCCGGGCCCGTGCCCGCCGGCAGCCGCGTGCAGCCGGTGTGGCGGAGGGTGGACGATCCGCCGCGCTACCTCGGCCACACGCTGGCGCGGCTGCTCGAGCTGCGCGGCGTGAAGGTCATGGGCGCCATCCACACCGGCGCGGTGCCGCGCGGCGCGAAGCTCGTCCACGTCGCCACCTCGGACACGCTCGCGGAGATCGTCCGCCGGCTCAACAAGAACTCGAACAACTTCGTCGCCGAGCAGCTCGTCAAGACGCTCGGCGCGGAGGCGAAGGGCGCGCCGGGCTCCTGGCCGAAGGGGATCGAGGCGGTGGGGGAGTTCCTCGCCACGCTCGGCGTCCCGCGCGGCGCCTACGTGATGAAGAACGGCTCCGGCCTGAACGACACGAACCGCTTCAGCGCCAGGCAGCTCGTGACCCTGCTCCGCGCGATGTGGGCGCGCTTCCCGCTCCAGGCGGAGTACGTGACGTCGCTGCCCGTCGCGGGCCGCGACGGGACGATCCGCTGGCGCATGGACGGCACCGCCGCGGACGGCCACCTCCGCGCGAAGACCGGCACGCTCGAGAACGTGACGAGCCTCTCCGGCTACGTCGAGACCGCCGGGCGGCGGACGCTCGCCTTCGCCGTCATCGTGAACGACTACCCCGGCCGCCACGCGGGCGTCGTCCGCGCGGTGGACGCGCTCGGCACCGCCATCGCCGCGAGCGGCGGGACGCGCGAGGGGCTCGAGGCCGCGGTGGCGCTCGCGAACGCGCCGGAGGGGACCGCCGTCCCGGTGGCGACGCCCGCCGATCTCGCCGTCGCGGTCCGCACCTACTACGGCCTCGGACGCGCCGCCGACCCGCGCAACGTCTCGTTCCTCCGCACCGCGCTGCGCACCGAGAGCGACCCCGCCCTCCGGCTCGCGGTCGCCGAGAGCATCTACCTCTCCGAGCCGGACGGCGAGACGGCCCGGCGCGCCTTCCTCGACGCCGCGACCTCGGACCCCCAGGCGCTCGGGCGGCTCCTCGCCGCGCTCGGGCCCGACGAGCCCGTGCCGGTGCTCCCGTCGCTCGGGGATCTCGCCGCCGAGGGCGAGGCCGACGCGCTCGCGCGGCTCCTCGAGCTCGCGCCGGCGGCGGTGAGCGACGCCCGGCTCGGGGCCGCGCTCGCCGAGGTCATGGGGGCCGTGGCGTCGAGCGCGCCCGAGGAGATCCTCACGGCGCTGCGGGCCGCCCCCGCGCCGCTCCAGGAGGCGACGATCTCGGTCCTCGCGCGCGGGCTCGCCGCCGCAGAGGAAGGGGAGCGGCCGTTCCGCGAGGCGCTGCGCGCGGCGGGCGAGAAGCCGGGGGACGCGGGCGCGTTCGCGCGGGCGCTGGAGCCGCGCCTCGAGGCGGCGCTCCAGGCCGGCGCCGCCGTCCGCGCGGCGCCCGCCCTCCTGCCCGCCTCCACGGCCCCGGCCACGCCGCGAAGGTGAGGCCGCAGGCCCGCGCGCCGATCCCGGGGGCGACGTCAGAGCGCCCTGCTAGACCTACCTGCACGGCGTGCGACGCACGGTGCGCGGCCCGCCGAGTTCGACGAAGCCGGCCCACGAGCCGGCCTCACGACGCCGGCGGACATACCGCCGATTTCAGACGCCGGCGGACAAGCCGTCGGCCACGCGGAAAAGGAGAGCGGCGCCATGGTGAACAGGGTAATCCTCGTCGGGAATCTCGGGAAGGATCCCGAGGTCCGGTACACGTCCGGCGGCCAGGCGGTCGCGAACCTCCGCATCGCCACCTCCCGCTCCTGGACCGACAAGCAGTCCGGCCAGAAGAAGGAGGAGACGGAGTGGCACGACGTCGAGGTCTGGGGGAAGCAGGCCGAGCAGTGCGGTGAGTACCTGGCGAAGGGCCGCCAGGTCTACGTCGAGGGCCGCCTCAAGACCGACAAGTGGCAGGACAAGGCGTCCGGCCAGGAGCGCTACAAGGTGAAGGTCGTCGCCGAGACGGTCCGCTTCCTCGGCGGCGGCGCCGGCGGCGGCCGCGGCGGCGGGACGGGCGGCGGCGCGCGCGGCGGCGGTCACGGTCCCGACGAGCTCACGCCTCCCGGCGGCTTCGAGGACGACGGCGGCCACGGCGGCGGTGGCGGCGGCGGCGGGCCGGACGACATTCCGTTCTAGTCCGAACCCGAGCGAGAACGCTCGAGGAGACGGCGGAGACCTCAGGGTCTTCGCCGTTTTCGCTTCAGGGGTCCCGTCGCGCAGGTGGACACGAATCCCGGGGCGCGCGCCGCCCCCCGCTACGGGTCCTTGAGGAGGGTCTCTCCCTTCACGAACCAGGAGACCCCGAACGCCCAGAGCGCGAGGGACTCCAGCCAGAACACGGGCTTCAGCTGCTGGACGGGAGTCTCGTCGAGCGCGAGCTTGTACAGGCCGATGAGGCCGATGCACGCGAGCATCACCACGCCGCACGCGCGATAGACGGCGTTGCGCGCCCGCTTCATGCGGGTCGGCGTGCCGCTCGTCTTCGTGAACAGGAAGAGCGAGAAGTAGGCGAGCACGAGGAAGAGCAGGCTGGCCGAGGCGAAGTGGGCGACCTGCTCGAGGCGCGTCCCCGTGTTCGGGAAGAGGGCGGTGCCGATCGCGAAGACGCAGGCGAGGTCGCCCGCGACGTCGTCCCGCTTCTCGTACCCACGATAGGTGAAGAGGAACCAGGCGATGGTGAAGAGCGTGCCGACGAAGACGTCCCGCGTCCGCAGGCCGTAGTAGTCGCTGATCGAGGGCAGGACGCGGAAGACCCCGAGGATCGAGAAGCCCCAGAGCGCGATCACGACGGGGAGGGACACGCCCAGCACGCCAACGACCCGGCGCAGGGTCAGGTACGAGACGATGACGGGCTGATGCGGGTCGGGAGCCGGGGCCATCGGTGAGACGATTGTGGCTGAACGCTCGGTCGCAGTCACCCGTGCCATCCGGGCTTCCCCTTCACCGGAGGTCAGCGCTCTTCGAAGCAAACGTCCCGCAACGGAGGTCTTGCGCCCTCCGGGCGCACGCCGATGAGTGCCGCCCCTGACGCGCACCGCGCTCGTGGTGATCGACGCGCAGAAGCATGTTCGCTGTCCGCGGGAGCCTGAGCGCGGAGTAGACTGCGGGTCGAGTATTCGACTCATCGCGGAGGGGGGAAGCGCATGGCGCAGCAGAGTCCTCGTGTCGTCGCGACCCTCATCTGGGCGGCGCTTCTCGCGGGCCCGACGGTGTTTCTCGGCGTCGCGCTCTTCCTCGTCGTGTCGCTACGCGGTGGGGCCGGGCTCGGTGCACCGCTCGCCGAGCCGGCGCTGATCGGGGGCTCGCTCGTCCTCTCCGTGGTCACCGTGGCTCTGTCGTGGCTCTGGGCCGTCCGGATGAGGATCGCGCGGCCTGCGCAAGGCGCCGTCGCCCAGCGGGGCGCGGCCGCCGCCTTTCCGCCGGGACCCGAGGCGGACGCGGTCGCGCGGCTCGTCGTGGCGTGCGCCCTCTGCGAGGGCGGTGCACTCGCCGCGGTCATCGTGTTCCTGCTGACCGGGAACACGCTCGCGCTCGCGCCGTATGCGCTCTCCTGGCTCGCCCTCGCGGCGCACTTCCCCGGAGACCGCCACTGGGCTCAGCTCAGCGGCCTGCCCGCCGGCGCGGCGCGGAGCCCGATGATCCGCGGCTGAGCCGCGGCAGGGCGAGTGAGGAGCCAGTCGATGACGTGCACCGCACTCCTGGTGATCGACGTGCAGAAGGGGATCTTCACCGGCAAGCGGCCCTCGCCGCGCTGGCCGGAGATCCTGGAGCGCATCGGCGCGCTCGCCGCGCGCGCCGCCGCGGCCGGCCTCCCGGTCATCTACGTGCAGCACGACGGCGGGCCGGGTCACCGGCTGGAGGTGGGCAGCGAGGGCTGGCAGCTCGACCCGGTGCTGGCTCGCACGCCCCCGTCGGCGGTGTGCCGCAAGACCGCCTGCGACGCGTTCTTCGGGACGGCCCTGCAGGCGGAGCTCGATCGCCGCGGGGTGAAGCGGCTCCTCGTCGCCGGCTGCATGAGCCAGTTCTGCGTCGACACCACCTGCCGTCGCGCCGTGTCGCTGGGCTATGACGTGGTCCTGGTCGGCGACGCCCACGCCACCGCGGACAGCGGCGCCCTCAGCGCGGACCAGATCATCGCCCACCTCAACGACACGCTCGACGGGTTCGACGCCGGCAGCGCCGCGGTGACGGTGAGGTCCGCGGCGGGGCTGCCGCTGGAGGGCTGGGCCGGCGAGTAGAGCCCCCGAGAAAGACCGCTGCGAGATCTCTCGCTCACGCCGGGCCGCGGGCGTCCGCAGAGACGCGCAGCCCACCGAGCTCGACCCGGACGCCGCGCCCCGTCGCGCGCGCCCTGGCGTTCACGTGCTCGGCCGCCGCGAGGTCCTCGATCGCGAGCCCCAGCGACTTGAACACCGTGATCTCGCCGGCAGAGGTCCGGCCGGGGACGCGCCCGAGGAGCACGTCGCCCAGCTCGCCACGCAGGTGATCGGGCGTGATGGCCCGCTCCGCGAGCGGGATGAGGTACTCGCCGGCCTCGTGCTGGGCCGACTCGCGGCGATCCACGAAGAGGCGCGCGCGCCGCACCGCCTCGGTGTCCAGCTCGCGCGCGGTCGGGAGCGCGGTCCCGACCGCGTTCACGTGCACGCCCGGAGAGAGCCAAGCGCCCGCGAGGACGGGCGTCCGCGAGGAGGTGACGGTGCACACGAGGTCGGCGCCCGCCACGGCCTCGCGCGCGTCCGGCACCGGCTCGATGGCGAGCCCGTGCCGGGCGCCCTCGCGTGTCGCGAAGCGGCGGGCGTGCTCGACGTCGCGGCTCCAGACGCGCACCCGCCGCAGGCGCCGCACGAGCTTCATCGCCTCCAGATGGCTGGAGGCCTGCACTCCGGACCCGAGGAGCGCGAGATCGCCGGCGTCCGGCCGCGCGAGCACGCGGGTCGCCACCGCGCTCACCGCTGCGGTGCGGATGGCGGTGACCGCGCTGCCGTCCAGGATCGCGCGCAGGCTGCCGTGGCGCGCCTCGAAGAGGAGCACCGCGCCTTGGTGCGAGTCGAACGCGGTGCCCTCGTTCTCCTGCATCACGGCGACGACCTTCAGCCCGAACGCGCCCGCGGCATGGTGAAGACCGGGCATGACCGCGAGCAGCCCGCGGCCGTCAGGGAAGGCCAGCATCGACCGCACGGGCACATGCGCCTCACCTCGCGACAGCGCGCCGAGTGCCTCGGCCATGACCTCGATGCACTCCTGCATCGGCAGGAGCGCCGTCACGTCCTGCTGCGACAGGATCAGGACCTCGTGAGGATCCACCTCGAACCTCCGGGGGCGAGAGGCTCTCCACGTGCGAGTCCTTAGCGCGCCGCGGCCCCGGCGCACGCGTCTCGTCGGCGGGGATGCGCGCCGTGTACGCGCTCGACCTGAGGCAATACAGCGGCCGCCCTGGATCTCGCGGGCGGTTGCCGGCGAGCGACGTAGTAACATCCGGCCGAGCCAACGGTCGGCGCGGCCTCCGATCCCCCATGAGTCCAGGTCCGAAGAGCCGGCGAAACGCCTCCCACTGACGAACACCGCGTTGACGAGCCGCCACGCCGAGCCGCTGCTGGATCACGCCGACGCCCTCCTCTCCGTCGGGCGCCACGCCGAGGCGGAGCGCCTCGCACGCGACGCGCTCGGGGCGGCGCCGGAGAGCGAACGCGGTCACGGGCTGCTGGCCCGTGCACTCGGTGGCCAGGGCCGATTCGATGAGGGCGTGGCGGCCGTCGAGGCCGGTCTCTCGCTCCATCCGACGTCGGAGTGGCTCCATCGGGTTCGCGCGCTCGCGCTCTGGCAGGCAGGGCGCCACGAGGCCGCGCTCGCGGCAGCTGGCGCGGCCCTTCGGCTCGACCCTCGATCGCCCGGGGGGCACCACGTACGTTCCATGGCGCTCCTTGCGCTGCGACGGATCCGGGAGGCGCGAGCCGCTGCGGAGGAGGCGGTGATGCTCGCTCCGGAGGTGCACGAGTACCGTGCCCACCTGGGCGACACCTGGTTGAAGGAGTCCCCCGCGACGGCGGAGGCACACTACCGGGCGAGCCTGACCCTCGACCCCGAGCGGCCGCTCACGCTCAACAACCTCGGCGTGGCGCTGATGAAGCTCCGCCGGCTCGACGACGCGGCCCGGGCTTTCAAGGCGGCGCTGGCCATCGACCCGGGCCTGCGGCAGGCGAAGCTGAACGCGTTCGCCGTCTCCAACCCGGTCATGCGATCACGCTGGGTCGCCTGGCTCGGGCTCGCGGTCGGCCTGGGGGTTGCCGGACTCACCTGGCATCGCCTCCACTCGAACAGCGAGGCCAGCTGGACGCTCTGGGGCGCGGTGGGACTCGCGGCGACTTACCTCGTCGCGATGAGCTGGGTCGTGCGCTCGGGGTTGCGGCGACTGGCCGTCGTCGACCCCGAGACTCACGCGCTTCGCGGTCGAGTCGCGGCCGACCTGCATGCGGACCGGATCGCTGGCGGACCGTGGACTCGCCGCCTCGGCGCCGGCCTCGCAGTGTTCGGGGCGCTGACGCTGGCGGCCAGCCTGGTGCTCGAGGTCATGGTGGTGCGGCAGTGGCTCGCCTTCCCTTCGGAACCGCGGCGCACCTCGCTCGAGGAGGCGCGCCCGGGAGAGTGGGTGGCGCTTCGCGATGCCACGCTCGTCTGCGACTCCCGCCGGGAGGTTCGTGCCGGCACCTTCTATGCGGGCCTGAGCACCGGCGGGCGGCCGTTCCTGGCGAGCTTCGCCGACCCGGTGGACTGCTCGGCCGCGCAGGCCGGTCTGCGCGGCGTTCTCATCGAGCTGGTGCCGCGGCTCGCGGCGACGCTGGACGACGCCGGCTTCCCGGTTCCAGCGGGCGATCCGCCGAGGCTCTGCACCGAATGCGGCCCCTCCGAGAGCCGGCTGTTCGTGGTCGTGCTGCTCGGCTTCGCGGCGATCGCCGCCTTCCTCCTGCGAGAGGGGCTGAAGCAGTGGCGCCGCGGGCGGGCCGCAAGCAGCGCGTGAGCGATCATCAGCGTCGATTCCGGAGCTCACTGCTCGAGCAGCCGCTTCAGGGCGTTCAGGTCCCGCTCCTCCCACCGCGCGTCCTCCGCGAGCCTCTCGTCGGACATGCCCTCCTGACGGAGGAGCGTGAAGACGACCTCGCTCCCGTCGCCGTTCTCGACCTCTCGCATCGAGACGTGAACCCGCTCACCGGACGCCAGCACGACGTCGTGGTCCAGGACTCCGAGGTCGTTCCGCGGCGCGAACCTGACCTTCACCTTTCCCGCCGGGGCGTCCGCGATCCACTCTCCGTTCACGTGGGCGATCGTGCCCGCGAGCCCCGTGGCCCAGCGCGGCAGGTTCTCCGGGTTGGACGCGAACGCGTAGACCTCGCCCGGCGGGCGATCGATCGAGATGCTGACGTGCCGGACCTCGTGGAGGGTGCCCATCGGCGGTCCTTTCGCCGGGCTCCGCTCGCCGTAACCGCAGGAGGTGAGCCCCGCCAGCGAAACGGGGCGCGCCAAAGGACGAGCCGCGGCGCCGTCCGCGCGGGTTCCGCTCCTCGCCGGACCCCAACGTCGCGTCCGCGAGAGCGAGCGCTCCGCCGCGAACGATCGCCGCGCCCCGCTCTGCAAGCGCCTCTGGCGGGCACTCCCGCCCACACACGCACGTGAACGGAGCGTGGCGGGGTGCCGCCCCCACCTCCGCCGACCTCCCCGGCCGGCGGGTTGCGGACGAAGACTGTCCGCACCGACCTTGGGTTGGTAGGCTCCAGGCCCCTCCGCATGCCCCCGTCCATCGTCGAGAAATACGAGCAGATCCTCGCCGCAGATCCCCGGTCGCGCATCTTCGTCGAGCTCGCGAAGGCGCTCGTCGAGCGTGGCGAGGCGACGCGGGCGGCGGACGTCTGCCGCCGCGGCCTCGAGCACCACCCCTCGTCGATCCTCGGGCGCGTGGTCTGGGGTCGCGCGCTCCTCGAGACGGGCGAGCCGGCGGGCGCGCTCGCGCAGTTCGAGGCCGCCGTCGCGGTCGACGCGTCGAGCCCGTACGCCTTCAACCTCGTCGGCGAGGCGCTGCTCGCGAAGAAGCTCCACGCCGAGGCGCTGCCGTATCTCGAGCGCGCCCTCGAGCTCCAGCCGGCCGACACACGCGTGCGCGGCTGGGTGGAGCAGGCGCGGCGGCAGCTCGGGGTGACGCCGCCGTCGGCGCCCGCGCGCGCCGCCGCCGAGGACGATGACGAGACGACGGTCGCGCTCGGGATCTCGAGGAAGGCGCGGACCGCGACGCCGACCGCGACCGGGACGCCGACCGCGACCGCGAGCCCGACCGCGCCCGCGACCCCGAACCCGACCCCGACCTCGACCGCTACTGGTGGCGACGAGGCGGAGCCCGGCGCCGAGAGCTCGCGCCCTCCCCCGCCCGTCCTCTCGCGCGTCGCGCCCTCCGCACCGGGCCCGTCGAGCGACAGCGACGCAAGCCCCGGCACCCCGGCGGCGCCGCCCACCCCGCCCCCGCTGCGCGCCCCGCCGACGCCTCCGCCGCTCCGCGCCGATGCGGAGCGGTCCGTCCTCTACATGATCCCGGGCGAGTCCACCCGCGACGTCATCGGACCCTCCTCCGCCTCCCGGCCGAGCGCGCCGCGCGCGGCCGCGCCGGCTCCGAGCGCCGCCGAGGCCGACCGGCTCGCGCAGCAGTTCGCCGAGGAGCTGCGGCAGAAGCTCCTCGCGGAGACGCCCGTGGCGCCCGCGTCCCGGGTGCGGCTGAACCGCCGCGTCCTCGGCGCCGCGGCGCTCGTGCTCGCGATCGGCGCCGCCGCCGCCGTCTACCTCGTGGCGGACGCCCGCCGCGCCACGGCGCTCGCCGCGACCGCGGCG
>NZ_JALCZB010000122.1:0-11175 GCF_022690745.1 Anaeromyxobacter sp. SG64
CGCCGCGCTCGCCGAGCTGCCGCCCTGCGCGAGCGCGCCGCTCGCGCGGCTCGGCCGGCGGGTCACCGCCGTGCTCGCCGCCGCCGACGGCGCGACGGTGGTCGGCACCTTCGACGATGGCGTCGTGTGGCTCGGGCCTGACGGCGCCGCGGAGGCGGTCCCGGGGCTCGAGGGGCGCTCGCGGTTCGTGAACGCGCTCGCGGAGCACGACGGGCTCGTGTGGGCGGCGACGCAGGGCGGGCTCGTGGCGCTCGACGGGCCGCGGGAGGCGCTCGTACTGCTGCGGGGAGAGGGCGTCACGGCGCTCGCGCGCGCGGGAGCGCGGCTCTACGCCGGGACGGCGCGCGGCGTGTTCCGCGTCTCGGCGGACCGCGGCGCCGAGCCCATGGCGGTGACCGGTCCGGACGGCGAGCCGATCCGCGCGACCGCGCTCGCCGCGACGGCGACGGAGCTCTGGATCGGGACGGCCTCCGGCGCCTACGCGCTGCCGCTCGCGAACCTCGACGCGCCGCTCCTCGCGCGGACGGCCGCCTGGCACCCGCTCGTGTTCGGTGCGCCGGGCGCCGCGACGAACGTGGTCACCGCGCTCGCGCCGCTCGGTGACGGCGCGCTCGCCGGCACCGACGACGGCGGGCTCGTGCGGCTCGCGCGGGACGGGGGCGTCGCCGCGCTGAGGCTCGCCGACGCCCGCGCGAACGAGGTGAACCCGAACGCCGCCGCGGCGACCGGCGGGGGGGTGGTGGTCGGGACGCAGGGCGGCGGGCTCGTCTTCGCTCGGACGCGGGAGGCGGGGCTCGGCGCGGGGAGGCCGCGCGGGCTCGAGCGCCTCGCCGTGTCGGCGGTGTGGGCGGGGGCGGACGAGGTGATCCTGGCCGGGACGGCGGACGGCGAGGTGCTGCGGCTCGCCTGCGAGCGGCCGGGATCGTGAGGCTCGGACGGCTACCGCCCGAAGACGACCGCGAGGCGGCGGCGGAGCTCGTCGCGGACGTCGCGGAACGCCTGGAGCCGGTCCTCCTCCGGGCCTCCCGCGCCGGCGGGATCGGGGAGGCCCCAGTGGACGCGGTGCGCCTTCCCCAGGAAGGCCGGGCAGACCTCCTCTGCGCAGAGCGTGACGACCGCGTCGACGGTGTCGGGAGGGATCGCCTCCACGCTCTTCGAGCGGTGGCCGGCGATGTCGAGGCCGATCTCGGCGAGCGCGCGCACGGCGAGCGGGTTCACGCGCGAGGGCTGCGAGCCCGCCGACGACACGGTCACCCCGGCGGGCGCGAGCGAACGCGCGATGCCCTCGGCCATCTGGCTGCGGGCGGAGTTCGCGACGCAGAGGAACAGGACGTGGCGCGGCGCGAGCCTCCGGAGCTCCTCCGCCTCGCGCCGCCAGTCCGCGCCGGTCACGGGCTCGCCTTCCCGCGCGCGGGGCCGAAGCTCCCCGCGCAGTTCTTCACGCCCGCGAGCTCCGCCGTCTCGCCCGGGAAGAAGCGGTCGCGGAGCCGGAGGGCGACCGTGACGAGGCCGATGAGCACCGGCACCTCGACGAGCGGCCCGATCACCGCCGCGAACGCCGCGCCGTGCGCCATCCCGAACGTCGCGACCGCCACCGCGATGGCGAGCTCGAAGTTGTTCGACGCCGCCGTGAAGGAGAGGGTGGCGGTCTGGCCATAGCTCGCCCCGACCTTCCGGCTCATGAAGAACGAGACGAAGAACATGACGACGAAGTAGACGAGGAGCGGGATCGCGATCCGCACCACGTCGAGCGGCACCTGCACGATGGTCTCGCCCTTGAGCGAGAACATCACGATGATGGTGAAGAGGAGGGCGACGAGCGTGATGGGCGAGATGCGCGGGATGAAGACCCCGCGGTACCACGCCTCGCCCTTCCAGGCGCGGAGGCCGAAGCGGCTCGCCATCCCGGCCAGGAAGGGGACGCCGAGGTAGACGAAGACGCTCTTCGCGATCTCGCCGATGGTGATGTGGACCTCGGCGCCGGCGAGGCCGAGCCAGCGCGGCAGGACCGTGATGAAGACCCAGGCGTAGACCGAGAAGAACAGCACCTGGAAGATCGAGTTGAACGCGACGAGCCCGGCGCAGTACTCGGTGTCGCCCCTGGCGAGGTCGTTCCAGACGATGACCATCGCGATGCAGCGCGCGAGGCCGATGAGGATGAGGCCGACCATGTACTCGGGGCGGTCGCGCAGGAAGATCACGGCCAGCGCGAACATGAGCAACGGTCCCACGATCCAGTTCTGGACGAGGGAGAGCGCGAGCACCTTCCCGTTCCGGAAGACCCGCGGCAGCTCCTCGTAGCGGACCTTCGCGAGGGGCGGGTACATCATCAGGACGAGGCCCACCGCGATCGGGATCGAGGTCGTCCCGACCGACATCCGCTCGAGCATGGGGACGACGCCCGGCACGAGGAAGCCGAGCGCCACGCCCGCGCCCATGGCGAGGAAGATCCAGAGCGTCAGGTAGCGGTCGAGGAACGAGAGGCGACGGGTCACGCCGGCGCGCGCCGGCGCGACGAGGGTGGCTTCGGACATGGGCTAGAGGCTCCCGACGAGGGACTTGAGCCGGCGCAGGGTGCGGGGCTCGATGCAGTAGCAGACGCGCGGACCGTCGATCTCGCCGCGGATGAGGCCCGCCTCCTTGAGCACCTTGAGGTGCTGCGAGACGGTGGACTGCGCCAGCGGGAGCTCGTCGACGATGTCGCCGCAGACGCACGCCTCGCGGCGGACCAGGAGGCGGAGGATCTGGACCCGCGCCGGGTGCCCGACCGCCTTCGCGAGGAGCGCCAGCTCCTCGTCCGCGTCGGAGCCCTCGACCGGCCGGAGGTCGGGTTCCTGTCTCGGCTCCGGAGCCGGACCGCAGGCCGGGACCTTCTTGAGCTGGGGCGCCATGGAATCGGCTATCTACGATGGACGCGCGCGAGAGGCAAGACCGGGCGCCCGGGCGAGCGGGCGCGTCACGCACCTGTCACCGGATGAGCCCCCGCCGGGCGGCGCCCGGCGAGCGGGTTCGGGGTATCGCCGGTTCATGGAAAACGCTCAGCCACAGGGAATGGTCGGGCTGGCGATCGTGATCTGGTCGTCGCTGGTCGTGCTCGTCTACGGGTTCCTGCGCATGGCGGGGATCCTCGGCCACGGGCACGAGCGGCGCCCGCGCAGACGCGCGCGCTAGCGAGATCGAGCGGTCGCGGGGTCGCGCACGGCAAGCCGCGCGGGATCCGCAAATCGCAAAAAGACGATGACACCGGCTCCGGGATTCCCGATACTCCGCGCCGCGGCCGAGGGTCGGCTCGCGAAAGGACGGCCTCGTGAAGCTACCCGTGCTCGGCGAGTCGGAGGAGGCACCGGTGTGCTGCGCGCAGCCGGCGCCGCGGACGACGGCGGAGGCGGCGGCGCGAGGCGCGAGCCCCGTCAAGACCGCGGCGCTGCTCGCCGGTGGCCTCGCCGTCTGGGCGGCCGCCTATGCGCTCGTCCACCCGCTCTCGGAGCTCGCCGCCTTCCGGGCGCTCGGGCTCTCGCCGTCCTCGCGCCTCGGCCAGAGCGTCGCGTTCTTCCTCTACGACGCGCCGAAGGTGCTGCTGCTCCTCGTCCTCATCGTCTTCGGCGTCGGGATCGTGCGCTCGTTCTTCACCGCCGAGCGGACCCGCGCCCTGCTCGCCGGCAGGCGCGAGTCGGTGGGGAACGTCCTCGCCGCGCTGCTCGGCGTCGTGACGCCGTTCTGCTCCTGCTCCGCCGTTCCGCTCTTCCTCGGGTTCGTGGAGGTCGGGATCCCGCTGGGCGTCACGCTGTCCTTCCTCGTCGCCGCACCCATGGTGAACGAGGTCGCGCTGGTCCTCCTCCTCGGGCTCTTCGGATGGAAGGTCGCCGCGCTCTACCTCGTCACCGGGCTCGCGATCGCCGTCGCCGCGGGCTTCGTGCTGGGGAGGATGAAGCTCGAGCGCTACGTCGAGCCATGGGTCTACGCGTCGATGAAGCGGAGCGAGGTCCACGAGCGCGAGCGGCTCGGGTTCCAGGGCAGAGTCGAGAAGGGCGTCGAGGCGGTGCGGGACGTGGTCGGCAAGGTGTGGCCCTGGGTGCTCGCCGGGATCGCGGTGGGCGCAGGAGTCCACGGGTACGTGCCGGAGGGGCTGCTCGCCGGGTTCATGGGGAAGTCCGCGTGGTGGTCCGTCCCGGCCGCGGTCGCGATCGGCGTCCCGATGTACTCGAACGCGGCGGGCATCATCCCGGTGGTCGAGGCTCTGCTCGGGAAGGGGGCCGCGCTCGGCACCGTGCTCGCCTTCATGATGTCGGTGATCGGCCTCTCGCTCCCGGAGATCGTGATCCTCCGGAAGGTGCTCCGCCCGCCGCTCATCGCCGCCTTCGTCGGGATCGTCGCGCTCGGCATCCTGCTCGTCGGCTGGCTCTTCAACGCGGTCCTGTGAGGTGACGGATGAAGATCCAGGTGCTCGGTACCGGCTGCGACAGGTGCAAGGCGCTCACCGCCAACGCCGAGAAGGCCGTCGAGGCGCTCGGGCTCTCGGTGGCGGTGGAGAAGGTGGAGGACCTCCGCGAGATCATGCGGCTCGGGGTGATGACCACGCCCGCGCTGGTGGTGGACGGGAAGGTCCGCGCCGCCGGCAAGGTCCTCACCGCCGACGCAGTGATGGAGCTCCTGCGGTCCTGAGACGCGTCCCCGCGACGAGGCTCAGCCCGGGATCGCCTCGTACGCTCGCCTCACCTCGTCGGGCCCGTAGCTCCGCTCGAGCCGCCTCACCGTGAAGTGACCCCAGGCGGTCTTCTGGTAGTGCTGGATGAAGACCGAGTTGATGCCGGCCCCGGCGAGCGCGCCCACGATGGGCACGAGCTGGGCGACCGCCTTCTGCGCGACCTGGGTCCCGAACCGCTGGGCGATGAGCCCGACGAGGCGCGCGACCGCCGGCGCGCTGCGCTCGGCGGCGAGGTCTCCCATGGCGCGGGCGCCGAGCTGCTCGGCGGCGCGCGCGACCGCCTGCGAGAGCGCCACGCGCACGGCGAAGTAGCCGGCCTCGGCCGCGTCGTCGCTCGCGGCGCGGCCGCCCATCGCGAAGACGCCGAGGCACTCGAGCCGCACGCGCAGCTCGGAGAGATCCTCGCCCTGGGCGCGCGCGTGGTCCGCGATGGAGCGGAGCATGAGCGTCGTCGAGAAGGGCAGCTCGATGGCGAGGGTCGCGGCGCCGAGCGCACCGCCGAGCGCCCCGGAGGCGATGACGGCCGCGCGGTGCGCGAGGTCGGAGGCGGCGCCGGGCGCTCCGCGCACGGCGAGCGGAGGCGCGCCGCCTGCCCCCGACGCCTCGCGGAAGTCGAGGGTCCGCACGGCGAGCTCGAGCCCCTTCTCGAGCGCGGTGCGCGTCGCGCTCCCCACGAGATCGCGCGTGCGAACCGGCAGCTTCTCGACGAGCCGCTCGATCGGCCGGCCGACGCGGCTCGCGAGCTGGATGGCGAGATCGGGGGTCTCGAGGACGTGCTTCGCCTGCTCGAGGGCGAGGGCGTCGGCGCGATCGAGGGGACCTGGCATCCGCGAAGCCTATCGCGCGGAGCGCGCCCGCGCCGCGCCCCGGTCGGCCCCGAGCCCCCGGCCCTTCACGCCGCGGGCGCCGGCAGCACGCCGGCCACGAGGAACGTGCTGCGCGGGAACGCCTCGGTGTCGATGGTGAGGGCGCGCTCGTGCCGGAACTCGACGTCGTGCGCGGCGGTGACCGTGCAGTACCAGGTCTCCGGCGTCGCGAGCGGGGCGGGGGCCGCGAAGGCCGCCGGCGAGAAGAGCGCCAGGTTCGGGCCGCGGCGAGGGTCGCGCGCCGAGGGGTAGCGGACGGCCTCGATGCCGTCGGCCCGCATCTCGGTCCCGAGCTGCTGACTCGACGTGTAGTCGCTCGGCGAGCAGAGCTTGCGGAGGGAGGCCTTGAACGCGGGCGACGACAGGTCCACCCCCGCCCGCGTCGCGACCGCGACCTGGAACGCCGAGAACGGCATCGCGTGCGGCGCGAGCTTCGCCTTCGTCCCCTCGAAGAAGACGATCCGGTAGTAGGCCGTCTCGGCGAGCGCGGTGCGGAGCACCTCGGAGCCGTACCAGAGGCTCGGCTCGTGGCGGCCCCCGAAGCGCGAGCCGTACCTGAGCGGCGGGTACCGGAACGGAGAGTAGAGGAGGTAGTGCAGCCTCCCGAGCACGGGGTCCGGCGGCAGCGGCGGCTTGTGGTCGTCGATCATCCGCTCGAGCAGCGCGTGCTCGGCGTCCGAATCGACGAGGGGCCGCGTCGAGATGATCCGCTGGCCCTCCGCGATGCGCCAGGGCCGGCCCTCGAGCGCCCGGGCGTTAGACCTTCCCCCGCATCGCGTCCAGATACTGCGTGACATTCACCAGCCCCTCGACGCTCCGCACGAGGAGTGCGGGAGTGCCGCCGAGATGAGCGTTCTCGGCGTGGAACCACGCGCGGCAGCTCGCTGCGTCTCCCAGTAAAGCACTGAGGCTGCGGTACATGCGCAGGAAAGTGAGCGCAAGCTCGCCCTCCTTGGCGCCGGGGTCGATCGCCCGCGCGGACGCGCGGAGCCGCGAGACGGAGGCGCCGCTGACGCCGATGATCCGCGCGAGCTGCGCGTCCGTGAGCTCGAGGAGCTCCGCCGCGCGGAGCGTCGCCTTCGTCAGGACGGCGCCCGGCTCCGGCGACCTCGCGGTGTGGGCGGATGCGCGCATCGGACCTCCAGATGACGCGGGGAAGGACTGCTTTCACCTGGAAGATTAATGGCGGCATCTTTCATTTGCAAGAGGCGCTGGCGCGGGCCAGCGGCGACCGGAGCCGCGCGGGGCCCGGGGAGGACTCGCCGGGCGAGCACTGCGGGGCCCGGCGGGCGCGCGGCCCCTTCAGGGCACGAGGACCGCCGCGCCCTCGATCCTCCCCGCGCGCAGCCGATCGAGCGCCTCGTTGGCCGCGGCGAGCGGAAACGGCGTCACCTCGCAGCGCACGGGCACGCGCGGCGCGAGCGCGAGGAACGCCTCGCCGTCCGCGCGGGTGAGGTTCGCGACGGAGCGCAGGACGCGCTCCCCCCACAGGAGCGCATACGGAAACCGCGGGATGTCGCTCATGTGGATGCCGGCGCAGACGACCGTCCCGCCCGGCGCCACCGCCGCGAGCGCGGCGGGGACGAGCGCGCCCACCGGCGCGAAGATCACGGCCGCGTCGAGCGGGGCTGGCGGGGGCGCGTCCGAGCCGCCCGCCCAGGCCGCGCCGAGGTCGAGCGCGAGCCGCTGCGAGGCGTCGTCACCGGGCCGCGTGAACGCGAAGACCTCCTGGCCGGCGTGGCGGGCGACCTGTGCGAGGATGTGCCCCGCCGCGCCGAAGCCGTAGATCCCGAGCCGCGCCGCGTCGCCCGCCATGCGCCAGGCGCGGTGCCCGATGAGCCCGGCGCACAGGAGCGGCGCGGTCGCGACCGGGTCGGTGCCGGGAGGAAGCGGGAACGCGAAGCGCGCGTCCGCGACGGCGTACTCCGCGTACCCGCCGTCCCGCTGCCAGCCGGTGAAGCGCGCGCGCTCGCAGAGGTTCTCGCGGCCCGCCCTGCAGAACCCGCAGGCCCCGCACGCCCAGGCGAGCCAGGCGACGCCGGCGCGATCTCCCGGCGCGAAGCGCGCCACGCCCGGGCCAGCGCGCACGACCTCGCCGACGATCTCGTGCCCGGGCACGACGGGCCGGCCGGGGAGGGCGAGGTCGCCGTCGGCGACGTGCAGGTCGGTGCGGCAGACACCGCAGGCGAGGACGCGCACCAGGATCTCGCCGGGCCCTGGCTCGGGGACGGGGAGGTCGCGGGCGGCGAGCGGCCGGCCCGGATGCTCGACGACCATCGCGCGCACGGACGAGAGCCTACCGTGTTCCGGCGGGCGCGGCTCGAGGCACTGCGGTCCTC
Source organism: Anaeromyxobacter sp. SG64 (assembly GCF_022690745.1). NCBI lineage: Bacteria > Pseudomonadati > Myxococcota > Myxococcia > Myxococcales > Anaeromyxobacteraceae > Anaeromyxobacter > Anaeromyxobacter sp. SG64. Next base: position 7,911 of record NZ_JALCZB010000122.1, read on the forward strand.
TCCCAGCCGAAGGGCGGACGGCTGGACCCCCGCCCCCGGGGCGCGATCGCACCGTCGGATCGGTGCGGCGGGTGGGTGCGCGGCGCCGCGCGCACCCGAGGTGCGGATCCACGCCGGCAGGCGTTGATCGGCAGGCGCTTCTCGTTAGGAGTTCACCCCAGCCGAAGCAACGTCCGCAACGACCGTGAGGCGCCCCGAATGGACCCGCTTTCCAGCCCCGACATGGACCCGCAGGAGACGCGCGAGTGGCTCGACGCCCTCGAGGGCGTCCTCGAGCGCGAAGGGACCGAGCGCGCGCACTTCCTCATCGAGCACCTCATCGACCGGGCGCGGCGAGCCGGCGCGTACGTGCCGTTCTCGGCGAACACCGCCTACGTCAACACCATCCCGGTCGAGCTGCAGCCGCGCTTCCCGGGCGACTTCGCCCTCGAGCAGCGGATCCGCCACTACATCCGCTGGAACGCGATGGCGATGGTGGTCCGCGCGAACAAGCACACGAACGTCGGCGGCCACATCGCGAGCTTCGCCTCCGCCGCGACGCTCTACGACGTCGGCTACAACCACTTCTGGCGCTCCTGGTCCGAGGAGCGCGGCGGCGATCTCGTCTTCCTGCAGGGTCACTCCTCCCCCGGCATCTACGCGCGCGCGTTCCTGCTCGGCCTCCTCAGCGAGGAGCAGCTCACGAACTTCCGGCAGGAGGTCGAGGGGAAGGGCATCTCGTCCTACCCGCACCCCTGGCTCATGCCCGAGTTCTGGCAGTTCCCCACCGTGTCGATGGGGCTCGGGCCGCTCATGGCGATCTACCAGGCCCGCTTCATGAAGTACCTGGCGGACCGGAGCGTGGTGGACACCGAGGGCCGCAAGGTCTGGGTCTTCACCGGCGACGGCGAGATGGACGAGCCCGAGGCGATGGGCGCCATCGGCCTCGCCGGCCGCGAGAAGCTCGACAACCTCATCTTCGTGGTGAACTGCAACCTGCAGCGGCTCGACGGGCCGGTGCGGGGCAACGGCAAGATCATCCAGGAGCTCGAGAGCACGTTCCGGGGCGCCGGCTGGAACGTCCTCAAGGTGATCTGGGGCCGGCACTGGGATCCGCTGCTCGCGAAGGACAAGAGCGGCGCCCTCCGCCGCCGGATGATGGAGGTGGTGGACGGTGAGTACCAGGTCTACAAGTCGCGGGACGGCGCCTTCGTCCGCGAGCACTTCTTCGACAGCCCGGAGCTGAAGGACCTCGTCGCCGAGCTCTCCGACGAGGACATCTGGCGCCTCAACCGCGGCGGCCACGATCCGTTCAAGGTCTACGCCGCCTACCAGGCGGCGGTGAGCCACGAGGGCCAGCCGACGGTCATCCTCGCGAAGACCATCAAGGGCTACGGCATGGGCGAGGCGGGCGAGGCGATGAACATCGCCCACCAGCAGAAGAAGATCGCGACGGACGCGGTCCGGCGCTTCCGGGACCGCTTCGACCTCCCCGTCCCCGACGACAAGCTCGAGGAGGTGCCCTTCCTCAAATTCGAGGAGGGGTCGAAGGAGCTCGAGTACATGCGCGCCCGCCGCGCCGAGCTCGGGGGCGATCGCCCGCGGCGGCGCCGCCGCGCGCCGGAGACGCTCGAGGTCCCGCCGCTCGCCACGTTCGACCGGCTCCTCAAGAGCACCGAGGACCGGGAGATCTCCACCACGATGGCGCTCGTGCAGATCATGAGCATCCTCGCGCGCGACAAGAAGATCGGCGCGCGCGTCGTGCCGATCGTGCCGGACGAGGGGCGCACCTTCGGGATGGAGGGCATGTACCGGCAGCTCGGCATCTGGAGCCACGTCGGCCAGCTCTACACGCCGGAGGACGCGGACCAGCTCGCCTTCTACCGCGAGGACCGGAAGGGCCAGGTGCTGCAGGAGGGCATCACCGAGGCGGGCGGGATGGCGGAGTGGATGGCGGCGGCCTCGTCGTACTCCGTGCACGGCCGCTCGATGATCCCGTTCTACCTGTTCTACTCGATGTTCGGCTTCCAGCGCGTCGGCGACTTCGCCTGGGCCGCAGGCGACATGCGCTGCCGCGGCTTCCTCGTCGGCGGCACGTCGGGCCGCACCACCCTGAACGGCGAGGGGCTCCAGCACGAGGACGGCCACTCGCAGGTGTTCGCGTCGGTGATCCCGAACTGCCGCTCGTACGATCCGACCTTCTCCTACGAGGTCGCGGTCATCGTGCAGGACGGGCTCCGGCGCATGGTGCAGGAGCAGGAGGACGTCTACTACTACCTGACCGTCCTCAACGAGAACTACGTGCACCCGGCGATGCCCGAGGGCGCGGCCGAGGACATCATCCGCGGCATGTACCTCTTCAAGCGCGGGGCGGGGGGCGACAAGAAGGCCCCGCGCGTCCAGCTGCTCGGCTCGGGCGCGATCCTCCGCGAGGTGATCGCCGCCGCCGATCTCCTGAAGAGCCACTGGGGCGTGGACGCCGACCTGTGGGCCTGCCCGAGCTTCACGGAGCTCGCCCGCGACGGCATGGCGGTCGCGCGCGAGAACCTCCTCCACCCCGAGGCGCCGGCGAAGAAGTCGCACGTCGAGCGCTTCCTCGGCGAGACCTCCGGGCCGGTGGTCGCCGCGACGGACTACGTGCGCACGTTCGCCGAGCAGATCCGGCCGTACGTGGGCCGCAGGTACCTCGTGCTCGGCACGGACGGCTACGGGCGCTCCGACACCCGCGAGCGGCTCCGCCGCTTCTTCGAGGTGGACCGGCACCACGTGGCGGTCGCCGCGCTGAAGTCGCTCGCGGACGAGGGGAAGCTCCCCGCCGCGAAGGTGACGGAGGCCATCCGCAAGTACGGCATCGATCCCGCGAAGCCGGCGCCGTGGACCGTGTAGGCGCCCCGGAGAGCGAACGACCCATGAGCACCATCGAGGTGAAGGTCCCCGCGCTCGGCGACTTCAAGGACGTGCCGATCATCGACGTCCTCGTGAAGCCGGGCGACGCGGTGAGCAAGGACGACGCGCTCGTGACGCTCGAGTCGGAGAAGGCGACGATGGACGTGCCGTCGCCCGCGGCGGGCACCATCAAGGACCTGCGGGTGAAGGTCGGCGATCGCGTGAGCGAGGGGAGCGTCGTGCTCACCCTCGACGAGGCGGGGGCGGCCAGGCCGGCCGCGAAGGCCGCGCCCCCTTCGGCCGCGAAGCCCGCGCCCCCGGCGGCCACGAAGCCCGCGCCCTCTCCCGCGCCCGCCGGGAAGCGCGACGGCGCGGCGGCACCGGCCGCGCGGGCCGCGGA